>DASQTT010000070.1:0-2614 GCA_035641735.1 Actinomycetota bacterium
CCGCACCGGACGTCGTTCGCCTCGATCTCGAGGTTCGGGATCGCGTCGGCCTTCGCGTGCTCGGACAGGACGATGTTCCGGGAGGTCTGCATGGCGTTGGTCTTCTGCGCGTCCGGACGGACGTGGACCCAGCCGCTGTAGACGGCCCGGGAGCGGTCTCGGAGCGCGCCCTTGTACAGGAGGTCGCTCGTGCAGCTGGGCGCGACGTGGTCCTGAAGCGTGCGATGGTCGAAGTGCTGGTCGCCGTCGGCGAAGAAGACCCCGAGCATCTCGGAGAAGCCGCCCGGCGCGGCGAGCACGGTCTCGGTCTCCGCGCGCGCCAGGCTGGCGCCGAACCCGATGTTCAGGGTCCGCAGGGTGGCGTCGCGGCCGACGGTCGCACGCTGGATCCCCAGGTGCGTGACGCCGTCGCCCCATTCCTGGATCGAGACGTAGCGGACGTGGGCGCCGTCGCCGACGTGGATCTCGACGATCGCGTCGCTGAAGGCGCGGTCGAGGTCGGGGCTCACGTAGCGGTCGATGAACGTGACCTCCGCGCCATTGCCGACGACGAGGAGCGTGTGCGGGAAGACCGCGGCGCCCTCCTCGTCGAGGTAGGTCAGGGCCTGGATCGGCAGCTCGACCTTCGTGTCCGCCGGCACCAGCACGAACGTCCCGCCCGTCCGGAACGCGGCGTGCAGCGCGGTGAACGTCGTCCGCTCCGACGGGACGAGCGCGTGCAGGTAGGGCTCCACGATCTCCGGGTGGTCGTGGAGCGCGGCGTCGATGCTCTCGAAGTGGACCTTGGACCGGACGTCGGCCCCCTCGTTCACGACGCGGATCGCCGGATCGAGGTGGGCGATCGTCGTCGTGGAGTTGTGCTGGATCAGGAGCCCCGCGCGATCCCCGATCGGCCCGGCCGCGGCCAGGAGCTCCTCGGGGACATCGTCGAGGGTGGTCCCGGTCCGTCCCGGTGTGTGGGGCGCGAAGTCCAAGCCGAAGTCCGACAGGTCCGTGTACCGCCACTCCTCGGTCTCCTGGGAGGGCACGGGCATGGACCGGAACAGTTCGAGCGCCCGTCGGCGCTGCGACGCAGTGGAAGCCGCGCCATCGGGCAGGGCCTCGAGGGCACGCTCGTCGAAGGTCGTGGTGCTCACCGCTGCCATGGAAGGAATCCTATCGGAGAGGTCGGATTCGGCCCAACTTCGGGCCGGGTCGCCGCCGGCCGCGAGCCACGGCTTCGGCCCCGGATGGACAGACGGCCCATCACCAGCCCAGGACGTCCTCGTCGCCCTCGAGCGAGATGCCGAGGCCGTCGGCGAGGCGATTGACATACGCGAAGTAGCTCGTGATCAGGTTGGCGTCCAGGATGTCCCGGTCGGAGAGACCCTCGACCCGCATGGGATCGAGGTCCGACGCCTCCATGGCCCACGGCGTGAGCGTCAGCTTGGCGGCGTAGTCGCAGATCGCCCGCTCTCGCGCCGTGAGCGGAGCCGCTCGGAAGTCGTCCGCCAGCGCTGCAGCGAACCCAGGTCTCGCACGTTCCGTGAGGCGGCCGAGACCGGTCGCATGGTGCCGCAGTCAGTAGTGGCACCGGTTGAGCGCCGAGACCACGACACCGATCATCTCGCGCTCGGCTCGAGTCAACCCTCCCGGCCCGTACATCAGGGTTCGATAGAGCTGCTGGTGATCGCGCATCGACCGTGGATGCAGGCTGTGGATCGCCATCACGTGATCGACGTGCCCGGTCTGCGGCGAACGGAGCTCGTCGTAGAGAGTCGCGAGCTCGCCCTCCGCCTCGTCCTCGGGGATCACCTCGATCCATGCGGGCTGGGTGACGTCGCGGTCGTTCGTCATCGTTCAGCCTCCTGATCCGATCGTCCCGGATCGGGATCGTGGCGGATCCTCCCGGCATGCCGACCGTGACGGCCGCCTCGCCGATCAGCTCCCGTCCCGCGCAACCAAGTTACCTGCTGGGTGATGCGATCTGAGTCGATCAGCCGCAACCTAAGACGCCACCGCCGCCAATCCCTGCCTGCCGTGTCGCTCGAGAGGGCCATCCGGAAATCCCCGCGGATCGTGACGCAGCTCACAGGCGGTATCGCATCGGTCCCGCATGCTCGAACACATGTTCGAGGGCGAGTCCTTGAGCGAGCTGCGTTCGGTCGTCGAGCAACTGCGCGCGGAATCGCTCCTCGAGCTGCCGGACGCCCGCATCGAAGAGGACTTCGCGGAGGTCCACGAGGCGCAGCTGGAGGTGGAGCGGCTCCGCCGGCTGGCTGAGATCGACCGCCGACGGCTCTTCCAGCGCGACGGGCATCTGTCCGCCACGTCGTGGCTGGCGGCGAGGTTCAGAGTGGGCTGGGACGCAGGGCGCAGCCAGGTTCGCATCGCGCGCAGCCTCGAAGCGATGCCCGCGACACGAACCGCGCTCGAACGGGGCGACATCTCGATGTCCGCGGTGAAGCTGCTCGTCGATGCCAGGGAGTCTGATCCCGACACGTTCGTCCGGGCCGAGACGGAGCTCGTGGAGGCGGCGACGATCCACTCGCTGACCGACCTGCGCAGGATCGCCTCGTACTGGCGCCAGCAGACGGAACGCGAGGCAGCGATGGACGGCGAGGACGCCATGCGC
>DASQTT010000071.1:0-2209 GCA_035641735.1 Actinomycetota bacterium
ACCGTGGTGTTCATCTACCGAGGAGGGGGCGGCGCGGGGACGAGAGAGGATCCCCGCGCCGCCCTCTGGTCGCTCAGCCGGTCTCCTGCGCAAGCAGGGCGTCGGCCTCCTTCTTGGCCTCCTCGAGCTCCGAGCGGATCAGGTCCTCGGAGTACTCGCCGCCCTGTCCGGCCGCCGCCTCGAGGATGTTCCCGAAACGGCCCTGATATGCCGGCTCGATCTGACCCCACTGCGGGATCGGGGCGTAGGTGCGCCCGTTCTCGATCGCCTCGGCGAACGCGGCGTGGTTGGGACTCTCGGCTGCCTGAGCCTCCTGCCCGGCGAGGCGGCTGGGGAACATCCCCATCAGCGCCGCGTAGTCCTGCTGTACCTGGTCGTCCGACAGGTACTCGATCAGCTGCCATGCCTCGTCCTTGTACTCGGAGGCCTCGAACATCATCAGGTTCGAGCCGCCGACGAACGCACTCGCCTCGCCGGTCGGACCGGCGGGCATCGGCGCGATGCCGACGTTCTCACGAGCTGCCTGGGTCCACGCGGGGTCATCCTCGCGCTCGACCGTGGAGAGCACCCACGGGCCGCCGATCCAGACCGCGATCTGACCGCCCTTGAACGTCTCCTCCACCTGGACGGCGTCACGCTCGAGCGCCGTCGTGTCGTAGAGCCCGTCGGGGATCAGGTCGGCGAAGTACTTCACGCCCTCCACCGCCTCGTCGGAGTTGATCGTCGACTCCGCGTAATCCTCGGACAGCTCCGCGCCGCCGTTGTTCCACACGAACGGCATCACGTGGTGGACGAGGTCGAAGGCGCGACGGCCCGGCGAGCCGAACGGCTTGATCGGCTCCCCGTCGATCTCCTTGACCTGGCTCAACGCCTCCAGGGTGTTCCGGAACGCGTCCCAATCGGTGAACGCGGTCTCCTCGTCGACACCGGCCGCGTTGAGCGCGTCCTTGCGGTAGTAGACGGTCCGTGCCTCGGTGAACCAGGGCACCGCCCAGGTGCCCTCCTGGCCTGCGACCTGCGTCGTCGACCAGATGCCCGGGGCGTACGCCTCAGAGCCGCCGATCGAGTCGACGCGGTCGGACAGATCCTCGAATCCACCCAGCGCGGCGAAGAACGGGACCTGCGTCGTCCCGGCCTGGGTCACGTCGGGCCCCTGGCCCGACACGGCCGCGTTGCGGATGCGGTCGAACTGGACGTCCCAGCCGACGAGCTGGACGTTGACGTCGATCCCGGTCTCCTCCTCGAACGGCTTGAGGATCCGCTCGGTGTCGCCAACCGGATCGGGACCGTTGTCCATGATCCAAAGTCGCAGCGAGACGTCCTCCGAGGAGGCGGTCGCCGAATCGCCGTCACCGTCGTCGTCACCCGATGCGGTGATCGCCCAAATCCCGACAGCGATCAGGGCCACCGCGCCTCCGATCAAGAGCAGCCTGTTTCTCATCCTGTCCTCTCCTCGTGTAGGGGCGTCCGAAAACGCTTTCGGCCGCCCGCGCTTACCTCTTCCTCCACGGTCGCCACCGCGCTCATCCTTCTCGCGGCGGTGCCGTCGTTCCGCGTACTTGAAGTTCGACCGCGAGCTTCTGCCCGCGCGGCGCCTCCTCGCTGCCGTCGAGCTGACGCAGCAGCGCCTCGCCCGCCGCGGTTCCCAGCCCGTGCTTGTCCTGCCGCAGGGTCGTGAGCGGAGGGCTCGCGTGCTCGGCCCAGGGGATGTCGTCGAAGCCGACGACGGAGAGGTCGTCCGGGATCCGCAGGCCGGCCTCGGTGGCGGCGCGAATGGCGCCGAGCGCCATCAGGTCAGAGGCGGCGAACACCGCGGTCGGCCGCTCGTCGAGCGCGAGCAGCCTCGACGTCGCCGCGACCCCGCTGTCGAAGTAGTAGTCGCCGTCGGCGACGTACTCGTCGCGGTAGTCGAGCCCGCAGCGCTGCATCTCCTCCCGGTAGCCGCGGAGGCGGTCGCGACCCGGGTGGGTGGCGAGCATGCCCGTGATCGTCGCGATCCTGCGATGGCCGAGATCGGCCAAATGCCGCACGGCAAGCGCGGATCCGGTGATGTTGTCGGAGATCACGTGCGCCGCGTGGGCCGCTTGGAGCTCGATGTCGACGGCGACGCACGGGATCTCGGAGGCGAGCAGGCGGGCGACCTCCTCGTCGAGCGGGTCGATTCCCATCAGGATCACGCCGTCGACGTTGTGATGGCGCGAGCGGGTCA
>DASQTT010000072.1:0-8375 GCA_035641735.1 Actinomycetota bacterium
GCGCATGGCCGGAAGACGGCACCGCGTCACGGTGATCCCCGGGGACGGGATCGGCCCCGAGGTCTCGGCCGCGATGCGCGTCGTCGTCGACGCGGCCGCTGCCGGCATCGACTGGGTGGAACGGCGGGCCGGCTCCGCAGCCGTGGCCGAGGGCGACGAGCTCCTCCCGGAGGAGACGCTCGACTCGATCCGCGAGACCCGCGTCGCGATCAAGGGACCGATCACCACGCCCGTCGGGTCGGGCTTCCGCAGCGTGAACGTCGCCCTCCGGCAGGAGCTGGACCTCTTCGCGGCGGTGCGACCGGCGCGGTCGCTCCCGGGCGTGACGACGCGGCACGGTGACGTGGACCTCGTGGTGATCCGGGAGAACACCGAGGACCTTTACCGGGGGATCGAGTTCGCGCCGGGCACGCCGGAGGCCGAGGCGCTGCGGGAGGAGCTCCGCAAGCTGGCGGACTTCGAGGTCCGTCCCGACGCCGGCGTGACGCTGAAGCCGATCTCGGTGGACGGGACCCGCCGGGTGGTGCGCTTCGCCTTCGACTACGCGAAAGCGAACGGACGGCGGCGGATCACCCTCGGCCACAAGGCCACGATCATGCCGACGTCGGACGGCCTCTTCCTGCGCACGGCGATGGAGGACACGATCGACCGGGACGGGGTCGCGTTCGAGGACCTCCAGATCGACCACCTCACCGCGGAGCTCGTCCGCCGGCCGGCGCGCTTCGACGTGCTGCTCCTGCCGAACCTCTACGGAGACATCCTCTCCGACCTCTGCGCGGGACTCGTCGGCGGGCTGGGGCTGATCCCCGGGGCGAACATCGGGTGGGAGTACGCGGTGTTCGAGCCGGTCCACGGGAGCGCCCCGGACATCGCCGGGCAGGGCAAGGCGAACCCGATCGCGATGATCCTCTCGGGCGCGATGCTACTTCGGCATCTCGCCCAGACCGACGCGGCGCGCCGGGTCGAGCGGGCGGTCGACGACGTCCTTCGGGCGGGCCGGGTGCGGACCCCGGACCTCGGGGGGTCGTCGTCGACGACGGAGGTCGGCGAGGCGATCGCCCGGGCCGTGACACCGGACTAATCGTGCCGGTGCTGCGTCGGACCCCGACCGGGGTCCGGTGGGAGCCGTCAGCAGCCGGGCTCGCCGTGGTGGCCGCAACACCCCCGGTTCACCAAGGACTTCGCGCGGTTCCGCAGCGTCACGGCGACCCGCCGGCCGTACGGAAGGTCCGAGGTGGACCAGTTCGTGAAGAAGTTGCCGACGTGTTCGCGGAGCTGCCGGGCGAACGGGGCCACCGACCCATCGTACGGGGCGATCCGGACGGCAACCTAGACGGACGCGAGGTCCGCGCACTTCGCGCGGATCCCCTCGGCGGCCTCACGGAGCCTCGTCAGCTCCTCGTCGTTCAGCTCGAGCTCGACGATCTCCTCGACGCCCTTCGCCCCGAGCCGGGCCGGCACCCCGACGTAGACGTCGGAGATCCCGTACTGCCCCGTCGTCCAGGCGCAGACAAGCAGCACGGCCTTCGTGTCCCCCCCGATCGCGGAGACCATCGCGACGATCGCCGCGCTCGGCGCGTAGTAGGCCGACCCCGCCTTCAGGAGCGACACGATCTCCGCGCCTCCATCGCGCGTCCGCTGGAACAGCCGTTCGAGCGTCGCTTCGTCGACGAGCTCGGGCAGCGGCTCACCTCCGACGGTCGCGTGCCGGGGCAACGCGACCATCGACTCCCCGTGGGAGCCGAGCGTGATCGCCTCGACCTCGACCGGCGGGACGCGGAGCTCCTCGGCGATGAAGGAGCGGAGACGCGCCGAGTCGAGGACGCCGGCCATGCCCATCACCCGCTCTCTCGGGAAGCCGGATGCCTCCGCCGCCAGGAACGTCATCTCGTCCAGGGGGTTCGTGACCACGATCAGGATCGCGCTCGGGGAGCCCGGCACCACGTTGGCCACGACGTCCCGGACGATCGCGGCGTTCCTGCCGAGGAGATCCATCCGGCTCATCCCCGGCTGCCGCGGGAACCCGGCGGTGATCACCACGACGTCGGACCCTGCGGTGTCGGCGTAGTCGTTCGTGCCGACGATCGAGGGCTCGTAGTCCTCGATCGGCGAGGCCTGTCGCAGGTCGAGGGCGATCCCCTGCGGCTTGCCCTCGATGATGTCGATGAGGCAGACCTCGCCGAGCCGCTTCTCGAGGACGCGCATCGCGGTGGTCTGCCCGACGAACCCGCTGCCCACGACCGTGACCTTCATCGAGATGCGCTCAGCTCCTCGTCGCTCGGGGCCCCATGCTACCGACGGCCGGTGAGCCGCTCCGCGACCGCGTCGGCCATCCTCGACGTCCCGGCGGCGGGGCGGTCGTCTCCCGGCGCCCGCAGGTCCGCCGGGAGATCGGCCCCCTCGTCCAAGACGCCGGCGATCGCCTCTTCGAGGCGATCGCCGGCACCCCGCTCCCCGAGGTGGCGGAGCATCATCGCCGCCGAGAGCATCATCCCAACCGGGTTCGCCTCGTCCCGTCCGGCGAGCCGCGGCGCCGTCCCGTGCGTCGGCTCGAAGACGGCGAGACCTTCCCCGACGTGAGCTCCGGGCGCCACCGCGGAGCCGCCGATCAATCCCGCTCCGAGACTCGCCACGATGTCGCCGTAGAGGTTGGGCAGGACGAGGACCTCGAACCGCTCGGGGGAGCTGACGAGCTGCATGCACAGCGCGTCGACGATCCGATCCTCGAACGAGATGTCCGGGTACTGCTCGGCGACCCTGCGGGCGACCGCCAGGAACAGCCCGTCGGAGAGCTTCATGATGTTCGCCTTGTGCACGGCGGTGACGAGCCGCCGACCTCGGCGTCTGGCCTCCTCGAACGCGAAGCGGACGATCCGCTCGCTGCCCGACTCCGAGATCGCCTTCACGGAGATCCCGCTGTCCGTCCGGATCCGCATGCCGCTCGACGCCTCCACGAAGCCGATCAGCTCCTCCGCCTCGGGTGTGCCGACCGCGAACTCGATCCCGGTGTAGGTGTCCTCGGTGTTCTCGCGGACGACGAGCAGGTCTACCTGGTCGTACAGCGTGGGAACGCCCGCGTAGCGGCGGCACGGACGGAGGTTCGCGTAGAGGTCGAGCTCGCGACGGAGCGCCACGTTGGCGTTGCGCACCTCCGCCCCGGCGGGGGTCTCGATCGGCCCCTTCAGCGCGACCCCGTTGGCGCGGATCGAGTCGAGCGTTTCGGCCGGAAGCACCCGGGCCGTCTCCTCGAACGCCTGTGCGCCGAGCGGTCGGACGTCCCAATCGATCGCCACGCCGGTCGCGGTGACGACGCGACGCGCGGCCGTCGTCACCTCGGGCCCCACGCCGTCGCCGGGGATCAGCGTGACGCGTCGGGCCATCGTCGGGCGGGGTCGTCGTTCACGGGGTCCGACTATCCTTGCAGCCGCGTACCGGGCCGTCCGACGGATGGTCCGGAGGACGGAGGAGCGTGGCCGACAAGGGACTTCGAGAGGTCGTCGCCGCCGACACGAAGATCTCCGACATCGACGGTCAGCAGGGAACCCTCTCCTACGTCGGGTACGACATCGCCGATCTCGCCGAGCACGCCACGTTCGAGGAGGTCGTCCACCTCCTGCATCACCTGGAGCTCCCGAACGCCCGGGAGCTGACGGCGCTCAAGAGGTTCCTGGCCGCATCGCGCGGGCTCCATCCGTTCCAGGTGGAGCTGATGCGGACCCTGGCCGAGCACACGTCCCCGATGTCGATGCTCCGCACCTCGACCTCGGCGGCCTCCGCGTTCGACCCGGACGGCTGGGACGAGACCCCGGAGGCTCAGCTGCGCAAGGCGAAGCGGCTCGTCGCGCAGACGGGGACGTTGATCGCGACCTACCACCGGCTCCGGACCGGGCAGCAGATCGTCCGGCCCGATCCGTCGCTCACCCATGCCCAGGACGTCCTGTGGATGCTGCACGGCAGCGAGCCGAACGAAGAGGACGCCCGCGTCCTCGACACGGTCTTCGTGCTGTACGCGGACCACACGATGAACGCCTCGACGTTCACCGCCCGCATCGTCGCCTCGACGCTGGCGGACATGTTCTCGGCGATCACCGCGGCGATCGGCACGCTGAAGGGGCCGTTGCACGGTGGCGCCAACGAGGAGTCGATGAAGAGCTTCGAGGAGGTCGGGAAACCCGCGAACGCGGAGGCGTACGTTCGGGCGCGCCTCGAACGACACGAGAAGATCTTCGGCTTCGGACATGCCGTGTACAAGACCTACGACCCGCGGGCCAAGGCCCTGAAGCGCCTCGCGGGGGAGAGCGCCGAGCGGGCCGGCAAGATCGAGCTCTTCGAGATCGCCGAGGCGATCGAGGAGACGACGATGGAGCAGAAGGGCCTTTACCCCAACGTCGACTTCTACGCCGCGGTCGTCTTCCACGTCCTCGGCGTGCCGACCGACCTGATGACGCCGATGTTCGCCGCCGCTCGGATGGCGGGATGGACGGCGCACGTACGCGAGCAGTACGGGGACAACCGGGTGATCCGCCCCGGTTCCCGCTACGTCGGGCCGGCGACCCGGCGCTGGCTCCCCCTCGAGGAGCGCTAGCTCGGATCCGCCTCCGCGACGGGGCGGGGGAAGAGACCCGCCCGCTCGACCACCGTCCGCACGAGGTCGTCCCGGCCGATCCCCATCAGGTGGACGCCGGCGATGCCCTCGATCCGTCGCAGCCGTCCCACCACATCGACCGTGAGCTCGATGCCGGCTCGCTCGGCGTCGTCTCCGGCGGACTCCAGCGTCTCGACGATGTGGCTCGGGACGTGGACGCCGTACAGCCCGTCGAGGAACCGGGCGTTCGCCGGACTGCGCAGCGGGACGATGCCCACCAGCACCCGGGCGCGCTCGAGGATGCCGCGCGGCCGGATCTCCTCCACCCACGCAGCCAGCCGGTCCACGTCAAACGTGATCTGCGTCCAGACGAGCTCCGCGCCGGCGTCCAAGCGGCGTTCGAGCTTCGTGGGGTCGTAGCCCTCGGCGAGGGGGACGTCCGCGACGCCGATCCGGTAGCGCGGCGGATCGGCGATCCGCGCTCCGGTGGCCGTCGTGCCCTCGTCGCGGATCCGCCGCGCCAGCGCCACGACCTCCTCGGTCGTCAGGTCGAAGACCGGCGCGGCGCCGGGATCGTCGCCCCGGTCCATCGGATCGCCGGCGAGCACGAGCACGTTGCGGGCGCCCATCGCCCAGCCGCCGAGGAGGTCCGCGGTGATCGCCAATCGGTTCCGGTCCCGGCAGACGAGCTGGAGCGTCGGCTCGATGCCCGCCTCCCGCACGAGCCTCGCCCCCGCCACGGGCGACATGTGCGCCGACGCCTGCGGATTGTCCGTGACGTTGATCGCGTCGACGTAGCCGGCCTGGCCTCGCGCCGCATCCCGCACGGATGCTGGATCGGCGGAGCGCGGCGGTACCACCTCGCCCGTGACGACGAAGGTCCCGGCGTCGAGCAAGGCGGCCAGCCGGCTGCCGGAGGCGTTCACGCCCCGTAGGCCTGGCGTTCGGCCGCGGTGACGGTGTTCACGAGGAGCATCGCCACCGTCATCGGCCCGACGCCGCCGGGGACCGGGGTGATCGCCCCCGCCACCTCGACGACCTCGTCGAAGCTCACGTCACCGACCAGGCCGTCGTCGGTGCGGTGCACACCGACGTCGATCACGGTCGCGCCGGGCTTGACCATGTCGGCCGTGACCAGCTTCGGCACGCCGGCGGCCGCCACCAGGATGTCCGCGCGGCTCGTGTGCACAGCGAGGTTCGCGGTCTTCGCGTGCGTGATCGTCACGGTCGCGTTCCCGCGGATCGAGTCCTGCGCCAGCATGATCGAGAGCGGGGCTCCGACGAGGTCGCCGTAGCCGACCACGACCACCTCGGCTCCCTCCAGCGGGATCCCGCTCCGAAGGAGGAGCTCCACGATCCCGTACGGGGTCGCCGGCTGGAAGGTGGCTTCGCCCCGCACGACCATGCCGACGTTCCACGGATGCAGGCCGTCGACGTCCTTCTCCGGCGCCATCGTCCGCTGCACCTCCAGCTCGTGCACGTGCGCGGGCAGGGGTAGCTGCACGATGATGCCGTGGATCTCGGGGTCTCGATTCAGCCGCCGGATCGTCGCGAGCATCTCCCCGGCCGTCACGTACCCGGGAAGGTTGACCTGCTCCGAGTGGATCCCGACGTCGGCGCAGGCCTTGTGCTTCGCCCCGACGTAGATCCGCGACGCGGCGTCCTCGCCGACGAGGACGGCGGCGAGCCCGGGGGTGACCCCGTGGTCGGCGAGGGCCTTGACCCGTTCGGCGACCTCCGAGCGGACCTGCGCGGCGACGGCCTTGCCGTCGAGGATGCGGGCGGTCACGGGCCGGGATGGTATCCGCTGGCCGGAGCGCTCAGTGCCGGAAGTGGCGGCGTCCGGTCAGCACCACGGCCATCCCGCGTTCCTCGGCGGCGGCGAGCACGGCGTCGTCTCCCTTCGACCCGCCGGGATGGATCACCGCCGTCGCCCCCGCGTCGGCGGCCACCTCGAGGGCATCGGGGAACGGGAAGAACGCGTCCGACGCGACGGATGCGCCCTTGGCGCGGTCCCCCGCCTTCCGCGTGGCGATCCACGACGAATCGACGCGCGACATCTGACCGGCGCCGATCCCGACGGTGGCCCCGTCGCGCACCAGGACGATCGTGTTCGACTTCACGCGCCATGCGATCGTCCACGCGAGGAGCAGATCGCGCCACTCCTCCTCCGACGGCTCGCGCGACGACGTCACCTCGAAGTCCTCGCGGCGTTCGGTCACGACGTCGCGATCCTGCACGAGCGCGCCGCCCGGGATCGGCCGTACGTCGAGCCCGTCGAGCGGCCCGGCCGGCGCTTCGACGACTCGAAGGTTCGGTCGCTGCGCGAACCGAGCCAGCGACTCGGCGTCGTAGCCCGGCGCGATCACGACCTCCGTGAAGACCTCGTCCATCTCCTCGGCCGCGACGGCCGTGCACGGGCGGTTGAACGCGACGATGCCGCCGAACGCCGAGACCGGGTCGCACTCGTTGGCCCGGCGGTACGCCCCGTCGAGGGTACCGGCGACGGCGACGCCGCAGGGGTTGTTGTGCTTCACGATCACACACGCCGCCTCGGCGATGGCCGCGGCCAGCGAGGAGGCCGCCTCGGCGTCGAGCCAGTTGTTGAACGACATGTCCTTGCCCTGGAGCACCCGGGCGCCGCCGAGCGGACCCGCAGCCCCCGCCGGGCCGAGACCGGCGGTGTCCCGGTACAGCCCGCCGCGCTGATGCGGATTCTCGCCGTAGCGCAGGTCGTGGGTCTTCTGGAGCGCGAGTCCCACGAATCCCGGCAGCCCGGCGTCGGCCTGCCTGGCGGCGAACCAGCCGGCGACGGCTGCGTCGTAGGCGGCGGTGTGAGCGAACGCCGCGGCCGCGAGGCGTTGACGCGTCTCGCGCGCGAGCCCGCCGTGCCCGCGGATCTCCTCGAGGATCTCCCGGTACGTGGCCGGATCGACCACGACGCCGACCGACTCGAAGTTCTTCGCCGCGGCGCGCACCATCGCCGGACCACCGATGTCGATCTTCTCGATCACGTCGTCGATCCCGGCTCCGGCGGCGACCGTCTCCCGGAACGGGTAGAGGTTCACGACGACGAGCTCGAAGGGCTCGATGCCCTGCGCCGCGAGCTGGTCGAGATGCTCGGCCTTCCTCGTGTCGGCGAGCAGCCCCGCGTGGATCCTCGGATGGAGCGTCTTCACCCGTCCCTCCAGCATCTCGGGCGAGCCGGTCACGTCCTCGACCGGCGTGACCACCAGGCCGGCCTCCCGGAGCGCCGCGGCGGTTCCACCGGACGAGACGAGCCTGACTCCGAGCTCCGAGAGCCCCCGCGCGAGCTCGATCACACCCGTCTTGTCGTAGACCGCGAGCAGCGCCCGACGGACCTCGCGCACGTTCATCGATCGCTCCCGATCGTGACGATCCGGCCGTCGGTCCGGAGCCGACCCTCGACCAGCGCCGCCGCCGCCTCCGGGAGGAGCCGGTGCTCGACCTCGTGCACGCGCGCCTCGAGCGAGTCCCAGTCGTCGTCCGCGCGGACCTCGATCGCCTCCTGCAGCACGATCGGTCCGGTATCGATCCCCTCGTCGACGACGAAGACCGTGACGCCGGTGACCTTTACCCCGTGCGCGAGCGCGTCCGCCACGGCGTGCATCCCGGGGAAGGCCGGAAGCAGCGAAGGGTGCACGTTCAAGATCCGGCCTCCGTATGCGCCGAGGACCGCCGGCCCCAGCAACCGCAGGTAGCCGGCCGTGACGACCAGGTCGATGCCGCGTTGCCGGAGCAGGTCCGCCAGTGCGTGATCGAACGCGTC
>DASQTT010000073.1:0-18979 GCA_035641735.1 Actinomycetota bacterium
GGCCTCGGCGACCGCGACTACTCCGAGGTGCTGAACGTGATCATCGGCGGTCGCTAGGCCGTGTTCGAGGGACTGCTATCCTCGCTGGTCGGGCCCGTCTCGGGCCGAGGTCCCATCGTCTAGAGGCCTAGGACATCACCCTCTCAAGGTGAAGACACGGGTTCAAATCCCGTTGGGACTACGCGGCGAACCGCATCTTCCAAGGACCTCGGCTCCACCCCGGCAGACGTGCAGACACGGGTATCCACGACACGCAAACCGCAGATCGAACACGCCGATCAAGCGGGCCACCTCTTCTCCGCCCGATCACTGCCTTTGGTGCGGGAGGATCTTGCCTTCCCTGACGAATGTCAGCGTCGCGAACACGTCGTAGGCGTGGATGGCCGAAGTGACCGGGCCCAGCGTGTGCGACAGGCTCTCGATCTCACGGCCGTCGAAGAAGCCCGCCCGCTGGTGCGCGTTCGCGAAGCCCAAGATCAGCGATGCGTGGAACCGCTGGTCGGGCGGGTTGTCGTGCGCGACGTTCGGGGTGTCCCAGAGTCTCTCGTTCCAGGGCAGGAAGGTCTGGGTTCGCAGCTCCCTCAACGCGCCGGTGAGTGCGAGGGCGGGCACAAGCTCCTTGTTGATGAGCTTCCGGAAGTCGCCACCACCGACACCATCCATCCGCCGGAGGTAGATCAGGGCTCGGGCGCCCGCCTCCTCGCCGGGCTCTGCCACTTCGTACCAGCGGGACGAGTTCGGCAGGCCAGCGTAGAGCAGGCTGCGCCGAAAGACGTTGATCTCGTCCTTGGATGCGAGCTGGGTTTGCTTGCGACCCAGCAACGGGGACAGGGGCGACCGGAAGGTGACCTCCGCGACGCCGTCGATCTTTCGTTCGACCGGGATGTCGGTCTCGACGCCGGTGGTCGCCGGCCACAGCCCCGGGTTCACCTCGGCGAGGTGGATCTGCCGGTACTCCTCCAGACCCGGCGTGGCCGAGATGATCTTCGAGTGCGGGCCCTTCCAGTAGTCCATCCCCGTCTGACGGGGCTGGTCGGTGCGCAGCCACAGCAGGATGGAGGAGGAGAAGTGCTTCCTCACGTTTACGTGCGCCTCGGACGGTGACTTGCTCATCCACTCCTGCCTTCCTTCGTGTCTCGGATCGATCTCATCAGAGGTCGCCGGCCACCTGGGCCCCCAGCTCCAGGACGACCTCGACGAGGGCATCGATGTCGCGTTCGGTCGTCCGCCAGTTCACGATCGCGGGCCTGAGCGCGACCCGCCCGTCGTACGTGGTCGTTCCGACGTAGACGCGCCCGTCCTCGACGATCGCTTCGCCGAGCCGCCGGTTCACCTCGTCGAGCGCAGGCCCATCCACGCCTGTCGGCCGGAACCGGAAGCACACGATGTTCAGTCGAGCCTCCGCCAGCAACTCCAACGAGGGCTCTGCCTCGACACGAGCGGCGAGCCGCTGCGCGAGCTCGAGATGCCGCTCGACCATCGCCCGGTAGCCGGAACGTCCGTACGCGCGGAGGCTCGCCCACGCCGCGAGCGCCCGCGCTCGCCGGGACATCTCGGGCCCCATGTAGCCGAAGTTCGGATGCGGATCGTCGGGCGACGGGAGGTATCCGGCGCTGGCCGTGAACGCCTTCGGCAACAGGATCGGGTCGCGGACGAAGGCGAAGCCGGAATCGTACGGCACGTTCAGCCACTTGTGGCCGTCTGCGATCACCGAGTCGGCGCGCTCCACACCCGCGGCCAGCGCCTCGGCTCGAGGCGTGACCCGCGCGAACAGGCCGAACGCCCCGTCGACGTGCAGCCACGCGCCGTGGCGCTCGGCGAGGTCCGCCATCGCCTCGATCGGATCGAAGTCGCCGGCGTTGACCTCGCCCGCGGTCGCGGAGACGATCGCCGGCGAGCCACCGAGCTCGCGGAGGGACCCCTCCAGTGCGTCGAGATCGATCCGTCCGGCACCGTCGGCAACGACGTCGCGCACGCTCCGCCGCCCGATCCCGAGCATCGCGAGGGCCTTGACGACGCTCGTGTGGAGGTAGCCGCCGGCGAGGACCGGGATCCGCGGGACGCCCGCGAGCCCTTCCTCCTCCACGTCGACGCCGTGGCGTTCCCCGAACCACCGGCGCGCTGCGGCCAGCGCCGTGAAGTTGGCCATCGTCGCGCCGGTCGTCAGCACGCCGCCCCACGAGGTCGGGAGCCGGAACAGCTCCTTGAGCCATCCGACCGTGACGGCTTCCAAGCGTGAGCCGAGGGGCGAGCCGACCCAGCTGAAGGCGTTCTGGTCGAGCACCGAGGCCAGCCAGTCCGCGCCCAGCGCGGCCGGCGTGACGCCGCCGGTGACGAAGTGGAACATCCGCGGGCCGGACGACCGCACCGCGGCGGGGATCCCTCGATCGATCAGCTCCTGGAGCGCCGCGATGGCGCCCGATCCCTCCTCCGGCAGCGAACCGTGGAACCGTCCGGCCGCCTCGTCGGCGCCGGGGAGGCGGGCGTTCGACCGGTCGAGCTCGGCGAGGTACACGTTCGCCTCACTCGCGATCAGACGGATCGCCTCTCCGGTCTCGTCCGCGAGCTCGAGCGGATCGGCCACGGCGCGATGCTACGAGCCTGGAGCCGCCCGGGAGGCTCGAGGCAAGACATAGTGTCTGCAAACGAGCGATCGGAGGAGGAGCGGATGGAGCGTCGGCGGCTCGGGCGGATCGGTCACGAGAGCAGCGTCTTGATCTACGGTGGCGCCGCGCTCTCCGACGAGTCGCAAGAGGTCGCCGATCGATCGATCCAGCTCGCGCTCGACGCGGGGATCAACCACTTCGACACGGCCGCCGACTACGGCGACTCCGAGCTCCGCCTCGGCGCGTGGATGCCGCGGATCCGCGACCGGATCTTCCTGGCGACGAAGACGGGGGACCGGACGGCCGCCGGCGCCTACGACGGCATCCGTCGCTCCCTCGAGCGGCTGCAGGTCGACGGCGTCGACCTCCTGCAACTGCACGCGATCGGCGACCCGAACGATCTCGACCGAGCCACCGGCACCGGCGGAGCGATCGAGGGCGCGATCCGTGCGCGCGAAGAGGGCTTGGTCGGAGCGATCGGGATCACCGGGCACGGCATGCGGTCACCGTCCGTCCACCTCGAGGCGCTGCGCCGATACCCGTTCGACACCGTGCTCACGCCGTTCAACTACGCGCTGAGCCGGCGGCCGGACTATCTCCGCGATTTCGAGGCGCTGTCGGAGGCCACGAGGGAACGCGATGTCGGGCTGATGCTGATCAAGTCGGTCGCGAGGAACCTCTGGCGCGAGGGCGAGCAGCGGTACGACACCTGGTACGAGCCGCTCGACGACCAGCCGCGGGTGGACGCCGCCGTGGCGTTCGCGCTCGCCCGGCCGGAGGTCACGGGCCTCCCCACCGCAGCCGACGTGCGTCTCCTTCCCCTGTTCGTGGAGGCGGAGCGCCGTCGAGCGTCCATCGACGTCGGGCGCGCAGAAGCCGAGCTCGCGGCGGTGCCCGACCTGGAGCCGCCGTTCGTGCGCAGCCCCGGCCGCGTGGTCCCCGACTGGCTCGAGCCGTTGGTGCCCGGATGACCGTCGCGCGGTCGGCCGGACCACCGACCGAACCGGATGCGCTTGATGAGCGGAGGATCGAAGCCGCCCTGGCAGCCGCCGGCTGCGTCGCTCCCGAGGCGGAGGCCGTTGCGCTCCGGCGCGCGTCGCTCGACGGAGCCGGGGCGGTTGAGAACCTCGTGGCCAGGAGGATCCGCGGCGAGCCGCTGGCATGGATCGTCGGCTCGGTCGAGTTCTGTGGCCTCAGGATCCGCATCGACCCGGGCGTCTTCGTCCCTCGACCCCAGACGGAGGACCTGGCGCGGCGCGCGATCGCGTGCCTGCGGGACGGAGGCGTCGCCGTCGACCTGTGCACGGGCAGCGGAGCCGTGGCCGCGGCGCTCGCCGCGGCGCGCCCGGCGGCGACGGTGCTCGCCACGGACATCGACCCGGTGGCGGTCGCGTGCGCACGCCGGAACGGCGTGCGCACGCTCCTCGGCGACCTCGACGAGCCGCTCCCCCGCTCACTCGTCGGGCGTGTGGACGTGATGACCGCCGTCGTCCCGTACGTCCCCCATGAGGAGCTCCATCTGCTCCCGAGGGACGTCGTCGCGCACGAACCTCGCCTC
This sequence comes from Actinomycetota bacterium, assembly GCA_035641735.1. GTDB lineage: Bacteria > Actinomycetota > UBA4738 > UBA4738 > HRBIN12 > JAJNBA01. The sequence goes on from DASQTT010000073.1 coordinate 4,165, forward strand.
GCGCTCGACGGGGGGACGCGCGGCACCGTCGCGCTCGCGCGGGTCACCCCCGCGTCCGCCCGGTGGCTCCGCCCGGGCGGACACGTCCTTCTGGAGCTCGGCGGGGATCAAGCCGCCGAGGTCGCGACGATGCTGGAGGAAGCCGGGCTCACGGGCATCTCCGTGCATCGGGACGACGACGGGCAGGACCGCGCGATCGAGGCGCGTCGCGCGGAACCGGCGGGGACCTAACCCTGCGGGCGCCGGATGCGGGTCCGGATGACGTCGCGGAGGCTGACGATCCCCACCAGCGCCTGGCCCTCGAGGACCGGAAGGTGACGGAAGCCGTTCGACATCATCAGCTCGGCGGCTTCCTCGGCCTCCAGTCCGCCTTCGACGGTCACCGGATCGCTCGTCATCCAATCCGAGACCCAGGACGAGGTGAGGTCCTTGCCGGACGCCGCTGCGCGGACGACGTCGCGCTCCGTGAAGATCCCGCTCACCCATGAGCCCTGCATCACCACGGCGGACCCCAGGCGACGCTTCAGCATGATCCCGGCGACGTCGGCCACGGTCGCGTCGCGCTCGATCGTGAAGACGTCGCTCGTCATGATCTCCTTCAGGGTCGGCACGTCGTTCCTCCCATCGGTCCGCGGACTCAGCCGCCTTCGCCGCCGACCTCGTGGTGCTCGGAGTCGTCGGCCGGCATCGCGGCGTCGGCGAGGGTCTCGTTCAGCCGGCGCCACAGGCCTCCCGCCCAGGAGCTCACGTGCGGCCAGCGCTGCCAGAAGACCTGCAGGGTCGCCTCGTCCATGACCGCCAGCGCCTCGTCGGCCGTCGCCTCGGCGGCGACACGGTCGAGCTCGTCGATCGCGGCGATCAGGCGGTCAGCGGCGTCGGTCATCGACCTCCATCACCACTCGTCGTGGCGCCGGCCGACGCGAGCGCGCGTGTGGCACTCGCAGGCCTCGTCGCTGCACGTCCGGTCGTGATGCCGGCCCGGTTCCCACACGAGATCGTGGTCGTCCTCCGCGACCAGGTAGCGGCATCCGCACCACCCGCACGCGTCTTTGAGGACCATGTGCCAGGTTCCCTCGGCGTCCTGGCGCTCGGGGAGGTTCAGAACCTTCGCCATCGAGTGCCTCCTGGAGCCACATCCTACGGCCCGATGCGAGGCTTGGGAAATCCGGAGCTAGCAGCCGATGTCGACCCACTCGGGCCTCGGACCGATCGGAACGTCTGCGGCCCGGGCGCGGTCCTTCAGCCAGCCCCGATAGGTCCGCATCGCAGGTCGCGCCATGTCCGAGTGCGTCATGCAGCGCCACTCCGGATAGCGCTCCCGACGCAGCGGACTGTCCAAGCTCTCCGCGTGCCCGATCACGTTGCGGACCTCGATCCCGAACTTCGCGACGAGCCAAAGCGTGAGCTGCAGCGAGGACTCCATCTGCCGATCGTTCCCGATCACCTCGGCGTCGGAGCGCCCCACGTGCTCGATCCCGATCGAGAGCTGGTTCATGCCGATCACGTGCCGGCACCGGATCCACATCGGTACGAGCTGGTAGATCGTGCCGTCGGTGTGGACGATGAAGTGCGTGCAGGTTCCCGGCAGCTCACCGAGGTGCCTCGTGTTCGCGGCGAACGTGTTCCACGCTCCCTGCCACGTGGTGCCCGTCGTGTAGTGCTGGACGACCGACAGCTTGCGCGTGAGATGCCAGCTGCGGATCCCGTAGTGCCGCTTGGAGTACCCGGCCATCTGTCGGCGGCGCTCGCCGCCGTACGGGATGCGTCTCCACGTGATGTTCGGCTTGAGCGAGGCGACGTCGGGCCCGAGCGGTGCCGTGGCGGCGACGGCCCCCGAAGCAATAGCGGCCATGGACGGCTGCGCGGGAACCAACCCCGGAACCAGCAGGGCGGCCAGGAGCGCCGCGATCATCCCGCGGCGCCGCGGAGCCGAGCGACCGTCCGCTCCTTCCCGAGGAGCTCGAGCGACTCCGGCAGGGGCGGCGAGACGTTCGACCCCGTGACGGCGGCGCGGATCGGCTGCCAGCCCTTCGTGCGGCTCAACCCGGCGTCCGAGGCCAGCGCGTCCAGCACAACCTGGATCCCCTCGAAGGTCCACGACTCCAAACCATCGAGCGCGTCCGCGCCCGACTTGAGGTAGCCCTCGGGGGCCTTGGCGATCAGCGCCGCCGCCTGCTCGTTCGGCGAGATGTCGTCGGTGAACAGGAAACGGAGGAGCGCCGGGGCCTCCGTCAGCCGTTTCATCCGCTCGCGGACGATGGGGATCGCCCGTCGCAGTAGCTCCGGATCGATGGACAGCCCGGCCTCCGTCAGGAACGGGATGCATCTCGCCGCCAGGTCGTCCTCTTCGAGCGACTGGGTCCAGTGGTTGTTCATCCACTCGAGTTTCTGGATGTCGAACACGGCAGGGTTGTGCGAGACGTGGGACAGGTCGAAGGACTCGACCAGCTCGTCCCGCGAGAGGAACGTCGTGTGGTCGTCTTTCGCCCAGCCGAGGAGCGCGAGGTAGTTCACCAACGCCTCCGGCAGGAACCCGTGCTCGCGGAAGGCCTCGACGCTGGTCGCCCCGTGCCGCTTCGACAGCGGCTTGCCGTCCGGTCCGAGCACCTGGGGTACGTGGGCGTACTCGGGTGGCGTGCCGCCGAGCGCATCGATCACGGCGGCGTTCCTCGGCGCCGCGGAGAGGAGGTCGTCGCCTCGGACGACATGCGTGATCTCCATCAGGAGGTCGTCGACCGCGACGGCCAGGAGGAACACCGGGCTGCCGTCGGAACGGACGATCACGAAGTCGCGGAGGTCGTTCGCCGTCCAGCGGACCTCACCCTTCACGAGATCGTGGACCACCTGCTCGCGCTCGGGCATCCGGAACCGGACTGCGGCGGGCCGGCCCTCAGCCTCGAACCGCGCGATCTCATCGGCCGAGCGCGTCCGGCAACGCCCGTCGTAGCCCGGCGGCTCCCCGCGGGACAGGGCGGCCTTGCGGCGCTCCTCGAGCTCCTCCGGCGTGCACCAGCACCGGTACGCGTGCCCGGACTCGAGCAGCCGCCCGGTCATCTCGCGGTAGATCTCCCGGCGCTCGGACTGCCGGTACGGGGCGTGCGGTCCTCCGACGTCGGGCCCCTCGTCCCAGTCCACGCCGAGCCAGCGCAGGTCCGCGAGGACGCCCTGAGAAGCCTCGTCGGTGACGCGGCTCGGGTCGGTGTCCTCGACCCGCAGCACGAAGGCCCCTCCGTTCCCGCGAGCATGCAACCAGGAGAACAGCGCCGTCCGTGCGTTCCCCACGTGGATCGAACCCGACGGCGCGGGGGCGAAGCGGCATCGGACGGTCACGACCGGGCCTCGTTCCGCAGGACCCCGACCCCTTCGACCTCGACCTCGACCACGTCCCCGTCGGCGAGCGCGCCGACGCCCTCCGGGGTGCCGGTGAGCAGCGTGTCGCCGGGCAGCATCGTCATGAAGCTCGTGATGTGCTCGAGGAGCGTCGCGACGCCGAACACCAGATCCGCGGTCGAGGCTTGCTGCCTGATCTCGCCGTTCACCCGCGTGCGGACGACGGCGTCGTTCGGGTCCAGCTCGGTCTCGATCCACGGACCGATCGGACACGAGCCGTCGAACCCCTTCGCGCGCGTCCACTGGTCGTCCGTCTTCTGGAGGTCGCGTAGCGTCACGTCGTTCGCGCAGGTGTACCCGAGGATGTACTTGAAGGCGTCCTCGGCCCGAACGTCACGCGCGATCCGGCCGATCACGACCGCCAGCTCGCCCTCGTAGTCCACCCTCCGGCTGATCGGCAGCAGCGGGATCGGATCGTTCGGCCCCGTCACGGCCGTCGAGGGCTTCAGGAACAGCAGGGGCTCCTCGGGGACCTCCATCCCGAACTCGGCGGCGTGCGCGGCGTAGTTCTTCCCGACACAGACGAGCTTCGAGGGAAGGACCGGCGCCAGGAGCTGCACGCCGTCGATCGGGATCACCTCGCCGGTCGGCAACGGGTCCTCGAAGAAGGTGCCCCTCAGCACCCGGACCTCGTCCGAGCCGCGCTCGACCGCGCCGGTCGCGATCCGATCGCCGGAGCGGAATCGGAGCAGCCGCATCAGGCCAGCCTGGTCCCGCCATCGAACGTCGCTCCGACCCGCCGCCAGTAGCCGGCGATCGGCTCCCGCGGCTCGAGGGTCGCGAGCTCCTCACGGGGTGCCGAGAACAGACGGACCTCCGCGGTGCCCGTGTAGGCGGGTCCGAGTTCGACGTCGCGCGAGCGCATCGTGACCAGCTCGGCGAGCGAATCGCCGGCCCCCTTCTCGATCGACGGCATCCAGCGCGAATGCAGCATCGGGAGCGCGTTCACGAACCCACCGGTCTCCGACTCGCCGGTCAGCGTGAGGGTCGCCTCGGCGAGGCGTCGGTCGTTCGCCTGGAGGCTCGCGCCGAACACGCCGCCTGCTCCGAGGCGCGGACCGGCCCGTCCCACCTCCACCGGTCGCGTCATCCAGATCGAGCCCTGCTTCTTCGGGTACCCCTGGTGCCAGCCGCGAGCGAGCGCGAAGTCCTTGTCGACCCAGATGTACACGCAGCGGGAATAGGTCTCGCCCTCGTATCGGCACCGCACGACGACGAAGCACTCCTTGTACTGGGACCGCACCGGGTCGAGCAGCTCCTCGCCCGAGTCGCCGCACGATTGCCAATCCGCCCAGATCAGCGCGACCGCGCCGGGGTCTTCCTCGGCCGGCTCGACCCCGTCGGGGAGGAGCGCCGCGACGCGGGCCGGATCGGTCCGGTACTCGATCGTCATGACGTCGCCCGAGTAGTGCCAAGGCGGTGACGGGACGATCGACGCGCGTCCCTCGGGCGAACGGGGCGGGAGGAACCCCTGGAGGTCGGCCACGGACGCGGAGTCTACGGGCCGGGTCCCTCGGAGGCGGCGACGCCGACGCACGTGACGCGAGCGTGCTCGCCGGGGACCCGCCGCCACGAGCCGCCGCCGTCCCCGGAGAGGAAGACATCGCCCTCCTCGGTGGCGAAGAGCGCGGTCCCGCCGCCGGCTGCGAGGTGATACGTGTCGACGTTCCCGGCGAACCACTCCGGGAGCGAGCCGTCGCATCGCGTGAACGCGTCGCTCCTCCCCGGCTCGCGTCGGTACACGGCGGCCCGCCCGCCGCGTGGCCCCGTCGAGGCGCTCAGGAAGAGCCGGTCGCCGTCGAGGGCGACGGCACGCGCGTACGGTGCGTGGAGGCCCTCCGTCACGAAATGCCAGGAATCGCCGGCGTCGTTGCTCTCGGCGAGTCCGCGCGCCGTCGCGGCGACGACGTGCGGCGGCTGGAGCGGATCGGCGAGCACCTGATGGACGTCGGCGTCGACGTCGATCGTCGGTTCCCATGCGCCGTCGGGATCCGCGGCGCGCAGGATCCCGCCGACGTGGACGTTCGCGAAGAGCGATCCGTCGGCCGAGCGGCTGAGCGAGCGGGTGTCCGGCGGCCCGCCCCAGGGCGTGTACCACCCGTCGCGACCGTCCGCCCCGTCGAAGCGCTCGAGCATCGTCGCGTCTCCGTCACGGACGAAAACGAGGCGAGCGTTCGCCGTCCCGACGAGGGCACCGCCCGCGACCGGCAGGACGCAGCGACCGGTCTCCTCCGGGACCTCGCCCAGGAGATCCACCTCGTCGCCGTGGGCGCGAGCCACCTCGTGACCGTCGACGAGGACGAGCCACCCACCGCCGTCCCAGGCGAGCGACGTGATGTCCCGATCCACGAGCCACGCCTCGCCGTCGGAGCCGAAGAGCCCGCGGTTCGTGCCGACCACCCACCGCATCGCTCTAGGCTATCGACGGCCGAAGGAGATGCGGATGGAGACCCGGCGGATCGTGCTCGACGGACTCGCGACGACGGTCGCGCGGGAGGGCGAGGAGCTCGTCGCGCCGGACGGACGGCGGATCCCCATGGACGAGCCGACGCACCTCCCGCCGATCCAGCCTTCGAAGATCGTCTGCGTCCACCTGAACTACGAGAGCCGACGGGCCGAGTTCCTGGCGGAGCTCGGCCCGGCGCCGACCTACTTCCACAAGCCCACCACGGCGCTGAACGCGCACGGCGGCGAGGTCGTCCGTCCGCCTCGTTGCCGGTACCTGAACTTCGAGGGTGAGATCGCGATCGTGATCGGCGAGCGCTGCAAGCACATCCGTCCCGACGAAGCCGACGACTACGTCGCCGGGTACACGATCGCGAACGACTACGGCCTCCACGACTTCCGCGACACCGACGCCGGCTCGATGCTGCGGGTCAAGGGATCGGACACGCTGTGCCCGATCGGCCCCGGCCTCGTCACCGGCTGGGACTTCCGCGGGAAGCGGATCCAGACCCGCGTGAACGGCCAGGTGCGGCAGGACGGCTCGACCGACGAGATGATCTGGGACATGCGGTACCTCGTGGCGGACATCGCCCGGACGATCACGCTGCTCCCGAACGACGTGATCCTCTCCGGCACGCCCGCAAACTCGCGGCCCGTCGACCCCGGCGACGTCGTGGAGGTGGAGGTCGAGGGCCTCGGTGTCCTCCGCAACTTCATCGTGGAGGGTGACGTCCCGATCCTCGAGGACGTCGGCGCGCAGCCCTCCGGATCCGAAGAGGTGGTCTCGACGGCGTTCGGCGGCGACTGGGAGTTCCGCGGCGTCCGCACGCCGCGACGGTGATCCGGAGCGCGGACGACCTGAGGTCGCATCGGCTACCGTTCCCGAGCCGATGGATTACGCGGGCAAGCGGCTCCGACTGCTGATCCCCGACCTGCTCGGTCTCGAGCGCGGCAAGTACCTCTTCGGCGAGGTCGCCCAGGCGGGGCACGCGGCGTTCTGCATCGGCCTGTATCCGCTCACGCTCGATCGCGAGATCCTGCCGGTGCCGCGCCAGCAGTTCGACATCGGTCTGCCGGACATCGAGGCGGAGCTCGATCGCGACACGGTCCGGCGCGGATGGGAGGACGAGACCGTGGTCGGGATCGGCGACGTCTTCCAGCACGGCCAGCCGTTCGAGGTCGACCCTCGCCAGGTGCTCCGGACGGCCGTCCGAGCCTGGCGGGAGATGGAGCTCGAACCCCAGCTCGCCTTCGAGACCGAGTTCTACCTCTGCGAGCGGTCCGACGACGGCGCCTGGGTGCCGGTCGACCTGCCGTCCCATCGCGTGTACGGCACCGGCATGTCGGTCGACCCCAGCGGCGCGATCCACGACATGGTGGGGGCCGCGCTCGGGTGCGGGTTCCAAGTGGAGAGCTGGTGCAGCGAGTTCGACGCAGCGGCCTTCGAGGTGAACTGGCGCTACCGCGACGCGATCCCTGCCGCGGACGACGCGTTCCTGTTCCGGATCCTCGTCCGGGAGATCGCGGCGCGCCACGGGCGGCTGGCGACCTTCCTGGGCCGGCCGTTCAACGATCGTGGCGGAAGCGGGATGCACCTCAATGTGTCCTTCCGCCGACCCGACGGCTCGAACGCCTTCCACGATCCCAGCCGTCCCGACGGGATGTCGGCGCTGGCGGAGCGGTGCATCGCCGGGATACTGGCCCACCATCGCGGAACCGCGGCCTTCATGGCGCCTCACGTGAACGCGTACAAGCGGCTGAAGCCCGACATGCTGAACGGGTACCTCGCGAACTGGGGCTACGACGACCGGACCGTCACCGTGCGTGTGCCGCCGGCCCGCGGGGAGGGCTCGCGGCTGGAGCACCGGACCGCCGACGCGGCCGCGAACCCCTACCTGGCCGCGGCGGCGCTGCTCCACGCCGCTCGCCTCGGGGTCGAGGAGCAGCTCGAGCTCGGTCCGGCCCAGGAGCCAGGCGCCGACCCGAACACCGACGTCGCGGTGCCGGACACGCTGGAGGAGGCCCTCGAGGAGCTCCAGGCGGACACGAAGATCGTCGGCGCGATGGGCGAGTGGGTCGCCGAGTCCTTCGTGACGCTGAAGCGCGCCGAATGGGATCGCTACGTCGCGGCCGGCGAGACCTCCGTCACCGACGTGACACCCTGGGAGATCGAGTACTACCTCCCGTTCTTCTGACCCCCATCCGACGGAGACCCGCCCGTATCATGCCCTCGATGGGCGCCGAGCATCCCGAGATCGATCTCGTCGATCCGGATACCTACGTCGAGCGGGTCCCGTACGACTGGTTCGATCACCTTCGCCACGAGCATCCGGTCGTGTGGCATCCCGAGCGCGGCCCGAACTCCGGCTTCTGGGCGGTGACGCGCTACGACGACCTGACGAACATCCACATGGACTGGGAGACGTTCTCGTCCGAGCTCGGCGCCGTCTCGTTGGAGGAGCTCGACGAGGAGCAGCTCGAGATCCGCAAGTCGATGCTCGAGACGGACCCGCCGCGGCACACCGAGCTCCGCCGGATCTGCTCGAAGCGGTTCTCGGCGCGCGGCGTCGGCAAGTACGAGGACTGGATCCGCGACGTCGCCCGTGACGTCCTGGACCGCGCCCTCCCCACGGGCGAGTTCGACTTCGTCCCCGAGATCAGCCGCGACCTCCCGATCCGGTTCCTGTGCTCGATCTTCACGGTGCCGCAGGAGGACGCACCGCAGCTGATCTCCTGGGGCGACCAGATGATCGCGAACCAGGACCCGGACCTCGCTCGCGTCGTCGTCGACCGCGAGGACACCGAGGCCTACCGGCTCCTCCCCTTCCGCTCCCCCGCCGCGTACGAGATGTTCGACTACGCGGACCGCCAGCGAGACATGCGCCTCGAGGAGCCGCAGGACGACGTGATCGGCGCGCTCACGCTCGCGCAGTCGGAGGGGATCCTGAACGAACGGGAGTTCCACAACTACTTCGGCGTGCTGATGATCGCCGGGAACGAGACCACCCGCCACACGATCAGCCACGGGATCCTCGCCCTGATCGAGCACCCCGAGCAGTTGAAGCTCCTGCAGGAGCAGCCGGAGCTGATCCCCCGAGCGACCGAGGAGATCCTGCGGTGGGCGACGCCCGTGCACCACTTCCGCCGAACCGCCTCCCGCGACGTCGAACTCCGGGGCGCGGAGATGAAGCGAGGCGACAAGGTCGTCACGTGGTTCACGAGCGCGAACCGCGACGAGGAGGTCTTCCCCGACCCCTACACCTTCGACGTCACCCGTGCCCCGAACGACCACGTCACGTTCGGACCCGGAGGACCGCACTTCTGCCTCGGGGCGCACCTCGCGAGGCTGGAGACGAAGATCCTGTTCCAGGAGTTGCTGCCGCGGCTTCGATCGATCGAGCTGGCGGGGCCGGTGGAGCGGATCCGATCCAACTTCGTCAACGGCATCAAGCGGATGCCGGTCCGAGTGACGACGAACTGACCGTCCCTCGCGAGTCGACCTCGCGAGCGAGGGAACGGAGCAGGGACGCCAGCTCCGTCTGTTGTTCCGCGGAGAGTGCCGAGGCCACGCGCGCCTCCTCCCCGTTGAACCGCGGGAAGAGGTCCTCGATCTTCCTCCGGCCGCTCGGCGTGAGCGACAGCAGCACGACCCGGCCGTCGGACGAGCCCTTGCGGCGGCGGACGAACCGGCGCCGCTGCAGCGTCGAGATCACGCCCGTCGCCGTCGGCCGGCTGATCCCGACGGCCGAGGCGAAGTCGCGCGCCTCCATCTCGCCCCAGATCCACAGGACCCAGAGCGACGTGAACGCGGTCCACGACAGCCGATCGGCCGCCAGCACGGTCGATTCGAGGTGGCGGCGCAGCGCCGTGGAACTCCGGAAAACGTTCGAGATCGCCCACATCGCGCGGAAGTCGAGCGGGAGATGACCGAGCTCGGCGAGCACCTTCCGCTCCGCCGGCAGCAGGTCCTCCGGGCTCACCGTCGCTCCCGGGCGATCCGCTCGCCCAGCTCCGCGGCCACGTCGAGCACGGCGAGCACGTCGTCGTCGGTCGTGCGGTAGTTCACGAAGCACGGCCGCAGCCAGACCTCGTCGCCGATCAGCGCCGAGGCGAGGTACACGCGGCCGTCCGCCTGGATCGCGTCGGCCAGCGCGTCGTTGTGGGCGTCGAGGTCCGCGACCCCGTCGGGCACATGGCGGATCGGCACGATCGACAGGTCCGGCGGCGCCCCGAACGTCTCGAAGTCGGGACGAGCGGCCGCCTCGCGATGGAGCAGCCGCGCCTCGGCGAGGTTGCGGCGGATCGCCTCGCGGAACTGGTCGGCCCCGTGCGCGCGGAAGGCCAACCACAGCTTGAGCGCCCGGAGCGGCCGCGAGTACTCGAGCGTGATGTCGACGGCGTGGAGCTCGTGCCGCTGGTGAGGAAGGTAGCCCTCCTCGTGCGCGAAGGCCTCGGAGAGCGCTCCCCGCTCCCGCACCAGGACGACGCTGCACGCCTTCGGAACGTAGAGCCACTTGTGCGCGTCAACGCTCACCGAGTCCGCGCGCGCCGCTCCCTCGAACCGCCCGGGGTCGACCGACGCGGCCGGGAGGCCGTAGGCGCCGTCGACGTGGAACCAGATCCCGCGCTCGCCGCAGACGCCGGCGATCGCCGCCAGCGGATCGACCGCTCCGGTGAGGGTCGTCCCCGCCGTCGCCACGACGGCGATCGGGGTGACGCCGTCACGGATGTCGCGGTCGATCGCCTCGGCCAGCAGATCGGCCCGCATCCGATGGCGCTCGTCGATCGCGACGTCCCGTAATCGGTCGCTGCCGATCCCTAGCAGCTCGACCGCGCGCGTGATCGAGTAGTGGACCTCCGCCGAGGCGTAGACCGCCACGCGGGCTCCGCCGAGCCCGGCTGCGCGGGAGCCCGGCAGCGCCCGCTCGCGCGCCGCCGCCAGCGCCGTCATGTTCGAGATCGTGCCGCCGCTCGTGAAGGCCCCGTTCGTCGCGGGATACCCGACGAACTCGCCCACCCAGCGGACCGCCTGCTGCTCCAGGACCGTCGCGGCCCGGGCGTCGACCGCGAGGTTCATGTCGTAGGTGGCGGCCAGCAGGTCGCCGAGCGTTCCGATCTCCAGCCCGGAGGAGCCGATGAACGCGAAGTACCGGGGACGCGGCTGCGCGATCGACTCGTCGAGCGCGCGCGCCGCGTCGTCCAGGGCCTCGTGGACGCTCACCGGTCCGCGCGGGAGCGGATCCTGCAGGATCCGCCGGATCCGCTCGTCCAGCGGCGGCTCCTCGGGCCGCGGTCGGTCGAAGCTCCGCCACGCTTCGGCCACCAGCTTCGCCGCGTGCTCGAGCGCCTCTTCCCGCGGGGCGTCCAGCCGCAGCGGTCGTTCGGGTTCCGTCATCGTGGCGGCGACCCTCAGTGCTCCTCTCCGGTCGAGAGGTCCGCGAGCGCGTGATGGGCGGGCTCACGCCCCCGGACGGCCAGCGTGACGAGCAGGCCGAGGCCCGCCCAGGCCGCCGCCCAGAACCAGATCCGGTCGAAGGGGACGGGTTGCTTGTAGATCGCGCCGAAGATCGCGCCGGCCGCGATCGCGGCCCCGATCACGGCCGCGATGACCACACCCGCGAACCGCGGATGGTCCGACAGACCGGAGAAGGCACCGAGGGCGAGGATCCCGTAGACCACCATGATCAGGAACGCTCCCAGGGTCGAGATCCACTGGAACACGGCAACCTCGTGGGGCGTCTGGAAGACCGACTGGATCCCGTTCGTCAGGAGTCGCTCGTCGAGGACGGTCGCGGCGACCCACGCCCCCGACACGATGGCGACGAGCAGCGCGCTGGCGATCGGATTCCCGCTCCGCGTGGTCGCGGCCAGGAACCCCGGGACCTTCCGGTCGCGCGCCAGGGCGAAGACGCCGCGGGTCGAGGCTGTGGCCGCCCCCAGCCCGACCGCTATCACGTCGAGCAGGACCACGATCAGCAACACCTTCAACATCAGGTCCGAAGATCCGCCGTAGGCGCCCTCCGCCGGCGAGCCCGGGGAGCCGAGGACGAACAGGGGCCCGGCGTTCGCCACCTCGGGTGAGGTGAGCACCGACGTATCGAACCCGAACCCGGCCACCTGTGCGTACGCGGCCGTGACGTAGAAGAGCGACACGATGATCACGGATGCCATCACCGCCCTCGGGATCGCCCGCTTCGGTTGCTCCGCCTCCTCGGCCAGGTTCGCGGCGGTCTCGAAACCCACGAAGATCAACACCCCGTACAGGACGCCGAACAGGATCCCGGACAGGTCGGGCGCCTCAGTCGGATCGAAGGGCCGCAGCGCATCCGTCGTGACCCCCTCGCTGAAGACCGGCGAGTTGACGATCACGTCGATGAAGAACGCGAACACGACCGCCGCGGACACAAGCGCCAGGATCAGCTGCAGCCGCGTGGAGATCTGCACGCCGCCGGCGAGCACCAGGAACACCAGCACGACGTAGAGGGCGGACCAGGCCCACACCGGGATGTCGAGATCGATGCCGAACACCCCGAGGACGCCCTCGCTGAAGAGCCATCCCACGAGCACGGCGATCGCCGAGGCCAGCAGGAGCGTGCCGCCGTAGTAGATCCATCCGGCCCATCCGCCCATGCGGGTGCCGAACCCGAGGGTCACGTAGTCGTACAGCGAGCCGGCGGCGTGGATCCGCTTGGCGTACTGCGCCACGATCCAGCCCAGGGCGAGCACGCCGATCGCGGCCACGATCACGGCGAAGGGTGTGGCGAGGCCCGCGCCCTTCCCCGACGCCCCGAACCCGGCGATCAGCGGGATCAGGAACGCGGCCGAGAAGACCGGCCCGATCAGGCCGACCGATTGGGCGACGACGTCGTAGAGCTTCAGCCGCCGCGACCCGAGCCGTTCGTACCCCGAGCCGCGCCCTCCCATCTCCATGTCCGTTGCCACGCAGGTCCCCTTTCGTTCGCTGCGCCGAACCCTACGCCGCCGCCGTGGAGGCGGTCCAGCCGGCCGTCGGCCGCTCGAACCAGACGTGCACCTGACCGGTGCCGACCGACGCCTCGTACTCGCTGAAGAGCTCGCCGGGCGCCGTGCATGCCCGACCGCCCAGGGCACCGACCAGGATCAGGTAGTGCCCGAACTTGCCCTCGGGACCTGCCTTCCGGTACTCCGGCATCCAGTCGATCACCCCGGCGTGGTCGCCTCGCTGGAGCAGGTCGAGGACGTGGAGGTCGGCCTCCCTCGCCTCGGGCGTGATGATGTTCTTCACCGGATCGGAGCTCTCACGGCCGCGCAGCTCCCGGAACGGCAGGAACCGGTGGGACATCCCCCCCGACGCCAGCACCACGACCTTCCGGTCCAGCGACTGGATCGCCTGACCGATCAGCTCCCCGAGCAGCAGGAAGTCCTGCGTGTCGGCGCACTGGTTGATCCCCACGCTCACCCACCGCTCGTTCCCGTCGCCCTTGAGGTACGACCAGACGTTCACGGTCCCGTAGAAGATCGGCAGGTACGGATCGTCCGATGCCAGGACCCAGGTGTCTTCACGATTCTCCGCCTCCTTCGAGACGGCGAACGCGAGCTCGGGATCGCCCGGCATGTCGTAGGGGATCTGGCGCATCCCTCGCGGGAGCTCGTGCGAGGTGAAGATCCCCTCGCGCTTCTCGTGGGCGGTGATGATGTGCTCGAACGTCACCTCCCAGTGGGTGTCCATCAGGACGATCGTGTCGGCTTGGAGCCGGTCGAGCACCTCCGAGCGCAACCGATGGAGACCGGGGACGAGGCTGATCTCCTTGCCCTCGTTGATCTCCAGCCGGACTTCCTCCGGCAACATGATCGTGGGGACGTGCGAGACGATCCCCGCGCCGACGATCTCTCCCATCGCGTGCTCCTCTCGGATGCTCAGGTCCAGGGGGCCGTGCAGACGTTCTTCACGTCGGAATAGAAATCGAAGCTCCAGAAGCCTCCCTCGCGGCCGATCCCGCTGTTCCGCGATCCGCCGAACGGCGCTCGAAGATCGCGGACGTAGAAGGAGTTCACCCAGACCGTCCCGGCGACCAGCGCCGCGGAGACCCGCTCCGCGCGGCCGGGGTCGCCGGTGTACACGATCGCCGAGAGGCCGTAGTCGGAGTCGTTGGCCAACGCGATCGCCTCCTCCTCGCCCCCGAAGCGCTGGAGCGTGAGGACCGGACCGAAGACCTCGTTCCGGACGATCTCGGAGTCCGCTGGCGGATCCATGAAGAGCGTCGGCAGATAGTGGAGGCCGCCGAGCGCCTCGTTCGGCCCGCCGCCGAAGACGACCTCGACCCCGTCGGCCTTCGCCCGCCGGACGAAGCCGTCGACCCGCTCGAAGTGCTCGCGGGTGATCAGCGGCCCGAGGTCGGTGCCGTCGTCACGCGGATCCCCCGGCCGGATCGCTTGGGCCACGGCGGTGAACCGCTCGACGAACTCGTCGTGGATCGCGTCCTCGACGATCAGCCGCGTGCCGGCGAGGCAGACCTGACCCGCGTTGTCGAACTGGTTCACGGCCTGCTTCACGGCGGCGTCGAGGTCGGTATCGCCGAAGATCACGAACGGCGCCTTCCCGCCCAGCTCGAGGGACACGGGCGTCAGGTTCGCGCCGGCGGATGCCGCGACGAGCCTGCCGGTCGCCACCGAGCCCGTGAAGGCGACGCGACCGACGCCCGGATGCGCGACGAGTGCGGCGCCGCCCTCCTCGCCGATCCCCTGGACGACGTTGAATGCCCCGTCCGGCATCCCCGCCTCCTTCGTGATGTCGGCGAGCAGGGAGGCCGTGAGCGGCGCCCACTCCGGCGGCTTCGCGATCACCGCGTTGCCGGCCGCGAGCGCCGGCGCGATCCGCCAGGTCGCGAGCATCAACGGCGCGTTCCACGGCGTGATCACGGCGGTGACGCCCGACGGGTCCCACTCGGTGCGGCTCCCGAAGCCGTTCATGTCGAACGACTCGTCGAGCTCCGTCAGCTGG
>DASQTT010000074.1:0-2693 GCA_035641735.1 Actinomycetota bacterium
ACGCCGACCCATGCGCTGCGGATCGGAAGTCCGGCGGTGGGGAACGGCGGCGACGGGTGTTCCCGCCTCGACCAGCGCGGCGCACCGCGAGACGATTGCGACAGCGGCGCCTACGAGCTCGTCTTCTGCCTGGGCCGGCCGGTGACGATGGTCGGCACGCCCGCGAACGACGATCTGACGGGCGGTCTCGGGCGCGACGTCTTCCTCGGGCTCGCCGGCGACGACGACTTCCAGGGCTCGGTTGCCGGGGATCGCGCCTGTGGCGGCCGTGGGGAGGACCATCTGATCGGCGGTCCCGACGATGACCGGCTGTCGGGCGCCGGAGGCCGCGACGTCCTCGAGGGCGAGCGTGGCGACGACCTGCTGATCGGCGGCGCCGGGCGCGACGAGTGCCTCGGCGACGAGGGCCTGGACGTCGCGAGACGCTGCGAGGTCGCCACGAGCGCCGCCTGAGATCAGCGGATCCGGCGGCGACGCTCCTTCGGCCAATAGACCAGCAGCACCTTCGCCTTGAGGTGCTCAGTCCGAACCGGTCCGAAGTGCCGGCTGTCGGTGGATGCGTCCTCGCGATCCCCGACGATCCAGAACTCCTCGGACCCGAGCGCGCGATCGTCGATGTGCTCTCCGGGGGCGCCGCCGAGCCGCTTGACCATCTCGTACCCGGGCCGCCCTGGGTGCTCGACGACGACGACGTCACCCCGCCGATAGCGACGCCTCGAGACTGCCAGTGCCCAGTCTCCCGGCAGGAGCGTCGGCATCATGCTGGCGCCCCGGATCTCGAACCGGGACGGCCGCCACCGGAACAGCGCAACGGCCAGCGCCGCAAGGGTCGCGGCGCCGCCGGCACCCGTGAGGAGGCTCCGAGGCCGATGGTAGGGTGACCGCTCACCGGACGTGCGAGGAGGCGGATCCATGTTCGAAGCATCCCTCAGACCACGCCGGATCGTGCACGCGCACTGCGACGTGCCGTGCGGCGTCTACGACCCGGCACAGGCGCGCATCGAAGCGGAGTCGGTCAAGGCGATCCAGGAGCGCTACGCGAAGGCCGACGAGATGAAGAGCGGGACCGAGTCCCCGGAGGACTACCGGACGCGGTGCCTCGTGATCAAGGAGCAGCGCGCGGACCTCGTGAAGCACCATCTCTGGGTGCTGTGGACCGACTACTTCAAGCCGAACCACCTCGAGACGTACCCGCAGCTGCACGAGCTGTTCTGGAACGCCACGAAGGAAGCAGGACTCGCCAAGAAGTCGCAGGATCCTGCGCAGGGCCAGAAGCTGCTCGACCAGATCGACGAGATCTCGAAGATCTTCTGGGAGACGAAGGCCGCGTAGACCGCGAACCCTCCGGGAACGGAAGGGCCGGGCCGCCTTCGGCGGCCCGGCCCTTCGTCTTCGCACAGACCTTGGAGACGCCGACGGGCGGGGCCGTCGGAAACACCCGCCCGCCGGCGACGCGCACCCCGGAGGGCGCACGTCAGGTCCTCCGCTCCTTCCGCACCCTCAACGGGGCGACGAAACCGGCGGCACCGGGGCGGGTCTGGCGGCACCCCGGCGCCAGCCGGTCTCGGTCGCAAGCATCGGTCACCAGACGCGCTGCGGCATAGGGGCCGAAGGTCGAAAAGTGGCCGACTTCCGGCTGATACGTTGGCCTCCCCCATGCGTGACGTCGGTCTCGTCGGCCTGCCCTTCTCCGGCCGGTCCACCCTGTTCACGGCCCTCACCCGGTCCGGCTCCCACGGGGGACAGGCGAACGTCGCCGTCGTGCCGGTGCCCGATCCCCGGCTCGGGGTCCTCACGGACCTCGAGCGTTCGAAGAAGACCGTCCCCGCCCAGGTCCGCTTCGTGGACGTGCCGGGCGGCGTCTCCAGCGCGCAGGGGATCGCCCGCCTCCGTGAGGTCGACGCCCTCGCCGTGGTCGTCCGGTGCTTCGGCCCGGACCGCCATCCGGCCGAGGACCTGGAAGCCGTCCGGGGCGAGCTGCTCCTGGCCGACCTCGCGGTGATCGAGAGCGCGCTGGAGAAGGCCGAGAAGCGAGCGAAGGGCAAGGGCTCCCCGGAGGTCGAGGCGCTCCGGCGCGCGAAGGAGACCCTCGAGGTCGAGACGCCGCTCCGCGACGGGGCGATCGCGGCCGAGGAGCTCGCGCATCTCCGCGCGATCGCCCCGCTCACCTTGAAGCCCGAGATCGTCGTCGTGAACCTCGAGGAAGGCGAGACCGTGCCGGGCGAGCTACCCGGCGCCGTGGGGGTCTACGCCTCGATCGAGGCCGAGACCGCGGAGATGGAGCCGGAGGAGGCTCGCGCGTTGCTCGAGGAGTTCGGCGTCGAGGAGCCGGGCCTCGAGCGGGTGATCGCCGCGTCGTACGGCGCCCTCGACCTGATCACGTTCCTCACGACCGGCGAGGACGAGTCGCGAGCCTGGGAGGTGCGGCGCGGCGCGACGGCACCGGAGGCGGCGGGGGCGATCCACACCGACCTGCAGCGTGGCTTCATCCGCGCCGAGGTGATCGCCTACGACGGGCTGGTCACCGCCGGTTCGATGGACGCCGCGAAGGCAGCGGGAAAGGTCAGGGTGGAAGGGAAGGACTACGTCGTCCGCGAAGGCGACATCCTCCACGTCCGCTTCGCCGTCTGATGGCCTGAGGCGGCGGAGCGTTTACCTCGAGCCGTTCCGTTCCATCAGGAATCTCGCCGGCG
>DASQTT010000075.1:0-3304 GCA_035641735.1 Actinomycetota bacterium
CTGATCACGTTCCTCACCACGGGGGACGACGAGACCCGTGCGTGGGAGGTGCGCCGGGGCGCGAGAGCACCGGAAGCCGCCGGCGCCATCCACACCGACCTCGAGCGAGGCTTCATCCGCGCCGAGGTGATCTCCTACGACGAGCTGGTCACCGCCGGTTCGATGGACACCGCGAAAGCGGCCGGAAAGGTCCGGGTCGAGGGCAAGGACTACGTCGTCCGCGAGGGCGACATCCTGCACGTCCGCTTCGCCGTCTGACGGCCCGAGGCGGCGGAGCGTTTACCTCGGGCCGTTCCGTTCGATCAGGAATCTCGCCGGCGTCGGTCCCTTGCCCTTCAGGTCCAGGGTGTGGCTCTCGGAGAAGCGATAGCGGTCCCGCAGACGGCGGTAGGCGCGGTCGGACACCTGGATCTGATCCGGCGTGCCGTTCGCCTCGAGCCGAGACGCCGTGTTCACCGTGTCGCCCCAGAGGTCGTAAGCGAACTTCCGCCATCCGATCACGCCGGCGACGGCGGGGCCGGTGGCCATCCCGATCCGCACGTGCATCGGATCGCCGCTCGGCCAGCGCAGCTCGCGAACGTCGTCGCGCATCGCGAGCGCCGCCCGGGCGGCGCAGTCCACGTCGTCGCCCCGGGACTCGGGCACCCCCGCGACGGCCATGTAGGCGTCCCCGATCGTCTTGATCGTCTCCAGTCCGTACCGCTCCGCGATCGCGTCGAAGCGCCGGAACACCTCATCGAGGACGGCCACGACCTCGGGCGGCTCCGCCCGCGCGGACTGGTCCGTGAACCCGACGAGGTCGGCGAACACCACGGTCACCTCGTCGTAGGCCTGGGCGATCCGCCCGTGGTCGGCCGTGGGGTCCCGCTCCTTCAGCCGCTCGGCGATCGAGTCGGGAAGGATGTTGCGGAGTAGCCCCTCGGACCGACTTCGCGCTTCCTCCAGCTCTTGCTCACGCAGGTAGAGCAAGCGTTGCGAGCGTTCCAGGACGTACGCGCCGATCGTCCCGATGAACGCGGTGATCAGCAGGAAGTAGTCCCCGAAGATCAGGTTGGTGACGGCCTCCTCCGCTTCCGCGGCCGTCGCGGTGTCCGTGAAGAAGAGCGCGCCGACGTTGTGGATCGCGATCACCGCGACGCCCACGAGCACGGAGAAGCGGAACGGGAGCCGGCTCACGAGGTAGGCGAAGATCAGGATGAGCATGTTCCCCGCGTAGCCCCAGTCCGGCCGGGCGTCGTCGACGAGGGCGCGATGGATCACCCACACCACCGCGCTGAACAGGATCGCGCCGGTGAGCAGCTCCTTCCAGAACCTCCGGAAGTTCGGCAGGTACGAGAGGGCAAAGGCCAGGAGGCTGCTCCCGACCCCCATCCCGTACCGGATCACCCGATCCCAGAACAACCCTTCCTCCACCACGAGGCCGGCGAGCGGGCCGAACGCCGCCCAAGCGACCGCTCCCAGGAGGGTCGCCGCGCGGATGTACACGAGGTTCGCCTCGAAGTACTCGTCCTCGTAGCGAGCTTCCAGCAGTGGATCGCGGAACGTGAGCGACCATGGCCGGAGTTCCGGCACTTCGGCGAGGAAGCCGCGGAGCGGGCGAGGCATGTCAGCGTCCGACCAGCACGACCGTAGGACCGATGGGTGACATGGCCGAGGATGGTCCCATACGGTCCGCGACGGTGCCCTGGAGCAGCTTCGAACGTCGCAGATCGTGTCTATCCCTGGTGTTCCACATCGGAGAACCTTTACACTTCGGAGGATGGCCGACTACCGGATCGGGCAGGCTGCGGAGGCGCTCGGCGTGCGCGTGGAGACGCTTCGCCGCTGGGAGCGCGACGGCAGGCTCACGACCGTGCGGACTCCGGGCGGCCAGCGGCTGGTGCCGGCGGCGGAGGTCGCCCGGCTGCTGGCGGAACGACGAGCCGCGCGCCCGGCCGGCGCCGTCAGCCGGCGGAACGCGTTCCCCGGCGTCGTCACGAAGGTCACGAAAGACAAGGTCTCCGCGCTCGTCGAGATCCAGGCGGGTCCACATCGGATCGTGGCGCTGATCACACGCGAGGCGGCGGACGAGCTCAGCCTCGAACCCGGGATGGAGGCCGTCGCGACGGTGAAGGCGACCAGCGTGATGGTCGAGGTTCCCCGCTGAGCTCGGCACCGGCGGCCGAGCACGCGAAGGTGCCTGCCCGCGTGGGCCTCGGCGACGCCGCCGGCGCCGTCGCCGACCTCGGCGTGATGGTGCCGCTCGCGACCGCGCTGATCCTGGTGAACGGGCTGGATGCGAGTGCCGTTCTGATCTGTGCCGGCCTGCTCGTCCTCGGTGCCGGCCTCGTGTTCCGGATCCCGTTCCCCGTGCAGCCGCTGAAGGCGCTCACCGCGGTCGCCGTCGCCCACCAGCTCTCCCCCGACGTGATCCACGCCGCTGGCCTGGAGATCGCCGCCGTGCTGCTCCTGCTCTCGGTCCGCCGCGTCGCCGACGTCGTCGCCCGCGTCTTCACGAAACCGGTCGTGCGTTCGTTGCAGGTGGGCGTGGGGATCTTGTTGACGATCGCCGCCGTCAGGCTGGTTGCAGACCCGCCCGAGGTGTTCGCCGCGACGCCGCGCACGCCGTGGCCGTGGATCCTGATGGCGGTCGCATTCGCGGGCGTCGTCGTGGCGGCGCGCTCCGGACATCACTGGCTGGCGCTCGGCATCCTCGGAGCGGGCGCGGTCGTCGCCGCGATCGCCGCGGATCCGGCCGTCGGCGGACCATCCTTGACGCTCCCGACCATCGACGTGCCTCGAGCGACGGCATTCACGACGGCGTTCTTCCTCCTGGTCGTCCCGCAGCTACCGCTGACGTTCGGCAACGCCGTCGTCGCGGTGAACGACCTCTCCCATGAGTACTTCGGGCCCGCGGCGTCGCGGGTGACTCCGTCGCGCGTCTGCCTCTCGGCCGGGGCGGGGAACCTCGTCTCGGGATTGCTGGGAGGCTTTCCGATGTGTCACGGCGCCGGTGGCCTGACCGCTCACGTTCGCCTCGGGGCCCGGACGGCGGGGATGAATGTGCTGCTCGGCGGCGGGTTCCTGGTCCTCGGACTCTTCTTCGCCCCCCACGTGCCCGTGCTGCTCGGCCTGCTGCCGGTGTGGGCCCTCGCGGCGTTCCTTCTCTACGCCGGGCTTCGCCATGCCGGGCTCATCGCCGATCTCCGCGGCGCGGACTTGGCGCTGGCGGTCGGCGCCGGACTCCTGGGGGCAGCCCTCGGGAATCTGGCCGTCACGGCCGGCATCGCCCTGCTCGTCGTCCACGGGCGCCGCTTGTTCCCGC
>DASQTT010000076.1:0-7651 GCA_035641735.1 Actinomycetota bacterium
CGCAGGATCCTCGGCATCTGCCCGACGTGACCGAACTGGTCCGGTAGGTAGCCGACGCGCGGGTCGGCTCCCAGCTCCCGCGCTCGCTCCAGTCCCATCCGGAGGTTCTGAACGTGCGACTCGCCCGAGACCAAGAACTCGTCCATCTGCGTGACCCATGGGCCCGCCGAGAGCCGGCCCTCTCGGACGCGAGACGCGAGCTCGTCGGCACGCTCAGGTCGCCGCTCGAGGTAGTCGTCGATCATCGCGGTCTGCCCGTCGAGGTGGAAGTGGGGGAATCCATCCGTCACCAGATCGAGGAGCGTGTCCATCATCCCGACGAGCCGCTCGGAGAACACCGAGAACGGCTCGTACCACTCGCGGTCCCAGTGCGTGTGTGGGACCAGCGTGACCTTCATGGATCTCGCTCGAGAGTCGCACGCAAACGTTCAGGCGCCACGGTCACACCCACAACGGCGAGCGCGTCGGTGAATCCCGCCACATACGACCCCCGATCAGCGCCACGCCCGACCTCGAATCGCGCCCATCCATGGACGATGTGCTCGCTCAGGATGACATCGGCATCGTGCGGGTTGTTGATCAGGAACTGCAGGCCCCGTGTCGCCCATTCGATGTCCATCCGGACGATCTCCGACGTTCCCGCTCGGACGCCGGGACTCAGACCGGCTGCCAGTCGGGGAAGAAGTCGAAGCGCCCCGACGTGAGCCGTTCGATCCCGGAGCCGTCGATGGACATCGTCCACACGCCGAAGCGCCCGTTCAGCCGCTCCCGATTGAACGCGATCGTGGTTCCATCGGGTGAGAAAGTGGGCGCGAACTCGTCTCGGCGGTTGTCCGTCAGCTGCGTGAGATCGGTGCCGTCCGCGTCCTTCACCCAGATGTTCCCGTTTCGGGAGAACACGATCCGGGCGCCGTCGGGCGACCAGTCCGGACGCTCGTCGATCTTCGGTCCACTCGTCAGCCTGGTCGGGTTCCCCCCGTCGGCATCGATGAGCCAGATGTCGTCGAGGTCTTCGCGCGTGCTCGTGAACGCGATCTTCGTGCCGTCCGGCGACCACTCCGGGAACGCGTCGAAGATCCCCTGATTCTCCGTCAGCCGCGTCTGGTCGGTGCCGTCGGCGTCCATCACCCAGATGTCCTGGAAAGGGTCCTCGGCGTGGGACGTGAACGCGATCTGCGTCCCGTCCGGCGACCACGTCGGCCAGGTCTCCTGGACGTCAGGCGTGAACGTGAGCCGGGTCCGATCGGAGCCGCCCGCGGCCATCACCCAGATCTCACAGTTCCCGAACTGGCCGCCGCGGCACTTGCTGAAGGCGAGCTGGGTCCCCGTCGCGTTCCAGTCCGGGAACGCCTCGCGGGCGGCGTCGCTCGTCGTGAGCCGTGTGGTCTCGCCCGTCGCGGGGTCCACCGTCCAGAGATCGCCGCCCCGGCCGAAGGCGATATCACCGTTCGTGCCCGGGAACGAGGCGTTCGCGGCGGGTCCTGCCATCCAGCCGATAGCGAACGATGAACCGAGCACGATCAGCTTCCTGCGCATCATCGCTACCTCCGTCAGGCGGGCGTGAACGGATATCGGTAACACACGCATAGAAGCGCCGCAAAATCCGAAGCCGAGCCCCCATCGGAGAGCTCACGAGAGGATGACCCCACCTCGTGTTGCAGACGGGAAGTCGGTTGGGGACGGCACGAGGGGGATCGTGTGGCCCTGCCCCGCAGTGTCATCTCGATGCAATCGGCCGATACGCCCGCTCTCGGGCACCGGCTCCTCGAAGTAGAACCCCTCAACCTCTTCGTAGATCTCGACGATGTCGTGCTCGGCGCCGGACGGGGTACACACGACGTCACCGGCCTGGACGTAGTACGTCTGATCCCCGACGGCGACCTTCGCCTTGCCTTCGTAGATCAGCCAATACTCAGGTGAATCGTGGAAGTGGCGATCGAACCTCGAGTTGGGACGTATGCGAAACAGCCCGATGCCGACGACGTCACACCAGGCGGGTCGATGGTCCACCGTGAGCGGTCGTTCACCGACACGCACGACAGTCATCTCTCTTACCTCCTCTTCCTGACGACCTCGTCGAGCGTAGACCAAGAGGGCATCTGACCCAGGTCGCTCCACCCGCTCGCAAGCCACGCGAACGCGCGGGCGGAAGGAACGGTAGCCATCGCCGTGGCGCTTGCGCTATCTAGCCGCCGAACAACATCGTGATCGCAGCGATCGGGGAGAACAGGACCGAGACGGCGACGACGATCAGCGCGCAAACAGCGCCGATCCAAGCGGACACCTCGAGCGTGTCCCGATCGCCCATACGAGGAGGATCGACCTCGCGGCGAAGAACCGGAGTCCTGTCGATGCGGCTCAACGATCCAGGGCGTGGACGCCGCTCGGCACGGGTAATGGGTGGGCGACGGAGAGAGGGGAGACATGGATCCCAAGGAGCCACCGCCCGCGAACGAGGACCGGAAGACGGTCGACCCGCAGCCACCCGGCCCCGATCCCGAGCGGAGGGAGCGCCAGCCGAACGAACCGCATGACGGCCCCGAGTCCGAACCCGCTCCCGATTCCCCGGAGGCCGAGGTCGCTTCGCACTCGGGATGAGGGAACGCGGGGAGGAACGACAAGCGCTTACTCCGTCGGGCGTGGAATGACCCAGGGACACTCGGGCGGATCCCATCTCGCGAGGGGCGGTGCCAACATGTTCCGACGTTCCAGTTCGTTCGTGATGGGAGTCACGATGACCATCGACGCCGACGACGTCGGGACCCCGCTCGAGATGCAGCGCACCCTCCCGGTCGCCGCCTACCGGTCGCAGGAGGTTTTCGCGGACGAATGCGAGCGGATCTTCTGGCGGGGATGGTTCTGCGCGGCCAGGGAGGAGGCCGTCCCGTCGCCGGGCGACTACCTGAGCGTCGAGGTGGCCGGGCAGAGCGTGCTGATCGTGCGTGAACGATCGGGCGGTCTCCGAGGCTTCTACAACGTCTGCCGCCATCGGGGGTCCCAGCTCTCGATCGACGATGCAGACCCCGACGTGCGCTCCGAGCCGTGCCGCTCGGGTCGATTCAAAGGATCGATCGTCTGCCCGTACCACGCGTGGACGTATGGCCTCGACGGGTCCCTCCGGGCCGCGCCGTTCCTGAACGAGAGCGACGGCGTGCGGAAGGAAGACCTTTCGCTCCACCCGGTCGGCGTCGAGACGTGGGCCGGCTATGTCTTCGTCGACCTCTCCCCGTGGGAAGCGTCACGAAGCCTCTGCGACCAGCTGGACGGGGCCGACACCCGGACGAGCCGCTATCCGCTCACCGAACTCCGTACCGCCCGGCGCATCGTCTACGACGTCCGAGCCAACTGGAAGTGCATCGTGGAGAACTTCAACGAGTGCTACCACTGCGGTCCCGTCCATCCCGAGCTGTGCGAGGTCGTCCCGGCGTTCAAGGCCGGCGGTGGCGCCAACCTCGACTGGGACAACGGCATCCCTCACCGGCCGGGTGCGACGACCTTCACGTTCTCGGGAACGACGGACCGGATGCCGTTCCCGGGACTCTCCGAGGAGGAGCGGGATCGTCACAAGGGCGATCTCATCTACCCGAACCTGATGATGGGCCTGTCGGCGGATCACGTCGCCTCGTTCACGCTCTGGCCGAAGGCGCCCGACCGTACCGTCGTCGCGTGCGATTTCCTCTTCCATCCCGACGAGATCGCGAAGCCGACCTTCGATCCGTCGGATGCCGTCGAGTTCTGGGATCTCGTGAACCGCCAGGACTGGCGGATCTGCGAGAGCGTGCAACGCGGCATGGCCGCTCGCGTGTTCGAGTTCGGCTACTACGCGCCGATGGAGAACCTGTCGCTCGACATCCGGCGATACATCCGAGAGCGCCTCGGCCGTCTCGGCTAGATGGAGACGCCTGCGAGATCCTCGCGGCGCTGACCCGCTGCCCGCCGGCGATAGAACAGGAGGGTGAGCGCGATCATGAACGTCGACGCGAACATCGTGACGCTGGCGAGCGCGTTCACCGAGGGAAGCGGGCCGCGGCGAGCGGCGCTGTAGATCAGGATCGGGATCGTTTGCGTGTCGGCCCCCGAGGAGAGCTGCTGGCTGATCACGAAGTTGTCGATGCTCGCGGCGAACACGATCGCGACGCTTGCCAGGATCGCCGGCGCGAGCAGCGGCAGCAGCACCCGACGGAGCGCACCCAACGCTGAAGCGCCCAGATCCCTGGCGGCCTCCTCGTACTCCTTCCCGATCGAGAGCAGCCTCGCCCGTACCACGATCACCGGGTAGGCCATCATGAACATGGATAGCCCGAGGAGCTGTGCGGCGAATCCCGTCCCGATCCCGGCGACGAGCTGGGTGAAGAACAGGAACAGCGCGACACCGATGGCGATCTCTGGGGTGATGAACGAGAAGAGCATCACGAAGTTCGCCGCCCCGGCGCCGCGGCCTCGCCAACGGTCCAAGGCGACCGCGAACGCGACACCGAGCGGGACGGCGATCAGCACGGTCAGGCCTGCCAGCTTGAAGCTCTGCACGAGCGCCGAACGAAGCTCCGGATCGTCGAGGACGGAGCTCACGTTCCCCGCGTACCACTGCGTCGAGAAGCCCTGCCAGGCCGTGAGGGATCGGCCGCCGTTGAACGAGAACAGCACGGCGATGACCACGGGCAGCAGCGTCCACGCGATGTAGACGATGGCGATCACCCAGAGGAACCGCGCCCTGGCCCACGGGTTCCTCAGCCACGCCGCGGCTCGGGCCGGCAAGTCGGACCACGTCGTTCCCGCGGCGACGCGGGCCATACCGCTCACGCGCCCGCCTGCAACGCACGGGCGGTCGACCGGAGGTAGTACATCATCGGCACGATCAGGAGCGCGACCAGGAGCAGCACGAGCGACGCTCCCGTCTGCACGAGCGAGCTCTGGATCGAGGTCACGATCAGGTTGCCGACCATCGACGTGTCTCGCGTGGCCGCGAGCAGCGTGGTGGTGAAGTAGTCGCCGAACATCGGAAGCGTCACGATCACGCACCCCGCGAGGATCGCCTGCCGCGACAGCGGGAGCGTGATCCGCAGGAACGTCGACACCTGCCCGGCACCGAGGTCCCGTGATGCCTCCAGCGTGGGACCGGCGATCCGATCGAGCGCGCCGAACAACGGCAGGATCATGTATGGGATGTAGCCGTACGTGAGGCCGAGGATCACGGTCGTCGGACGGCCGCTCAGCCAGTTCACGGGCGTGTCGATCAGGCCGAGCGACTGCAGGGTGCGGTTGACGAGGCCCTCGGGCCGCAAGAGGTTGATCCACGCCAGCATCCGCATCATGTAGCTGATCCAGAACGGCGCGACGGCCAGCAACAGGAAGAGGCCCTTCCATCTCCCGGCGTGGCGAGCGATGAAGTAGGCGACGGGATATCCGATCGCCAGACACAGGCCCGTGGCGATCGAGACGTAGACCAACGTCCTCGCGAAGGCCGCCTGATAGATCGAGCCGCTCGTGAAGATGTCGCCGAGCAGGTCGGTGAACGCCGTCGGGTCCCAAGCGATGGGGTTGTAGACCGGGATGGGCGTCAGGAAGATCGGATCGAGATCACCGAAGGCGATCGACATGATCACGTAGAACGGCAGGACGAACAGCGCCAGCAACCAGAGCGTCGCGGGCGCCGCGAGCAACGGCCACAACGAGCGCGTGAGCCACGCTCCGCCGGCGCCGGAGATGGCTCTCCCGCGCATCTCGGTGCGGTCGGGGCTAGGCCCCGCCCGTCACCTCCGTGTAGATCTGCTGCCAGAGCTGATTCGTCGCGGGCGCGAGCTCGACCTGTGGTACGCCGAGCCGGAAGTCCTCCTCCGTGATCAGGATGTTCGCCAGGTTCTCGGGGACGAGCTCCTCCTCGAGGATCGTATCGGGCGTGATCTCGTTGATCGGCGGCTGGTACCCCTCGTAGCTGTAGTTCGAGGCAGCGTTGTCGGTGTCGAGCAACCAGTCAATCATCAGGTGGGCGAGCACGGGGCTCTCCGCGCCCTTGGGGATCGCGAACATGTCGTTGGTGATGATCCCGTTGCCGCCCGCGGCGTCCTTCGGAGGCCAGACGTAGGAGAACTTGTCGATCGTGAGGCCTTCGGGCAGGTAGTACTGGTAGTAGGAGACCTGTCCGGACCACGCCTGGTGGATCGCGAACGTCCCGAGCTCGTTGTAGTCGACGTGATCGAACTTCCAGTTCATCGTGTCGACTCCTTCGAGCAGCATCTGCTTGGCGTCCTCCAGGACGGTCGCATCGTCGGTGTTGATGTCGGCCCCCATCCGCAGGAGCGCGGCCGAGATCGTGTCCCGAGCGCCGTTCAGGAGGTGCACGCCTTGATCGGCGTAGGAGGCCTCCCACAGGATGTCGTACGGGTTCTCCATCGCCGTGATGTCGTCGGTGACCAGATCGTTCTGGTAGGCGATGCCCGTCGTGTAGACCGTGTACGGCGCCGTGTAGCGAGCGCCGACGTCGTAGAACGGCTCCTCGAAGACGGACCAGACGTTCGAGAAGTTCGGGATGTAGGTCTTGTTCAAGGGTTGGATCAGCTCGCCGTAGGCGAGCTTCCCGATGTTCTCGGGCGTCACGCTCACGATGAGGTCGTACTTCGCACCGCCGGACTGGACCTTCGCGACCATCTCCTCCGGCGTGTCGAAGACGGTGTACTCGATCTCCACGCCGTGCTCCTGTGCGAACTGATTCCGAACCTTCTTCCAGATGTAGTCGTTGTATCCGAAGATCCGGAGCGGTCCGGCCTCCGGCGGGAGGTCGTCGGCGATCGCCGGATTCGATCCGAGGAGCGGGAGCTCGATCGGGTTGTCGGGCCTGGCGAGCTGAAGCCCCTCGCCGTCCCCCGTGCCACCGTTGCCGCCGGGCGTATCGCCGTCGCCGCCGCACGCGGCGAGGATCGCGGCCAGGCTCGGTAGCGCGATCCCGGTTGCGCCGGCCCTCCGAAGGAACTCACGCCGGCTGAGTGGGTGCCGGTGCTCTCTTCGTTCCCGCATCATGCCTTCCTCCTGCTCGATCTTCGCGAGACTGCCTGCTCTGGCAGGCTGGTCATCGCCAGCAAGTCTGGACCCCGTATCAGCGAACGCTACTCAAAAACGACGCGCCCGCGCGAGGTAGGCCCGTACACACTGGCCGGGAGCCGACGAGGGGCGGGCCGAGTTCGTTCGCCTGACCCCGCGCTACGGCCTCAGGTCGCGAGCGATCGACATCCAGGCGTCGTCGCCCCGATCGTCGCGGTTCTCCGCCGCGGCCCGCGCGAACATCCACCGACGCACGCGGTCTGCGTCGAGGCCGAGGAGGCCTGCGAATCGCTCGATCGTCGGGAGCGCCGCATCGTGCATCCGGGCTTCGCAGTTGAGCAGGTGCTGCGTCGCGTCGTACGCCGGGTCTCCCACGAAGGGCTTCGGGTCGATCACGAGCCAGGGCGAACGCTCGGCGCGCAGCACGTTGCCGGCGTGCACGTCCGTGCCGAGGAGGACCCCGCCCTCGCTGTCACCGCGAGCGAACGCCTCGAACATCTGGAGTCCCTCCCGAACGAGCGCCGGATCCGGCCAGTGTTCCTCGTTCTGCCGGGTCTCCTCGACCCAGAGCTCGATCATCGAGGACAGCGAACGGAAGCCGAGGCGCTCATCCGGC
>DASQTT010000077.1:0-6855 GCA_035641735.1 Actinomycetota bacterium
CCGCGCCCGCCGGTGCACCGTCGAGTACGCCTGTGTCTTCGAGTAGATCAGCAGGCCGCCCCCCTCGATGCGCTGGCGGACGTCGTCGGGGAGGGAGGCCAGCGGCGTGACCTCGGCGAACGTGGAGGTCTCCACCTCGGACAGGATGCCGAGACCGCTCCCGGGGACCACGTGGATCGCGCGACCCTGCTCCGTGTCGACGAGCTCGTACTCTCGGTATCCGAGCAGGACGAAGTTCAGCTCGAGCAGCCATCCGAGGAAGCGCACGACCTCGTCCACCTCGTCCTCGGGATACCGGACCGCGGCGGCCCGAGCGAGGTCGGCCATCCCGCGCACGCGCTCCTGCATGGGGTCGAAGTCGCGGACGACCAGCGCGACGTCCCGGAGGATCCGCCGGATCCGATCCTCGAGCTCCTCCTCGGCCTCCGAGGAGAGGCTCCGATCGACCTCGAAGTGCATGAAGGACTCGCGGTGCTCCGCCTCCCTTCCGGGGAGGACGCGCTCGAGCCGACCGTCGTCCAGACGGACCGTCCCGATCACGGGGTGGAGGAGCCGAACGATCGTGAGTCCCCGCGCCGTGAGCTCCTCGGAGAGCGAGTCGACGAGGAAGGGCGAATCGTCGGTCGTCGCCTCGATCACGGATCCCGCGGAGCGGTAGCCGTGTCGCTCCGGATCGGCCCTGAAGACGCGGACCGCGGAGGCGTCGGTGCCGCGGCCGTCCGCGAACTCGAACGCCGACCGGACGAGGCCGACCAGCGCTTCCGGATCGAGCTCCTCGAGATCCTCGTCGCTCAGCCGCCTGGTGATGGCGCGCCCGAAGGCCTGCATCGCCTCGCCCCGATCGCCCTCGCGCACGAGCCGGCCGAGGAGATCTTCGATCTTGGGATGGACCTCAGCGGCCTGGACCGGCGCGGGCTGTTCGATCGTGTCGGACACGTGCGTTCGGCGGCCTTCCGGCGGTGACGTGGTCCATTGTGCCAGCTGACCGCATCGCCGGGCGCATCCGCCGGATGTCGGCGCGCCCTCCGACGGGGGTGACCTGGCTGTACTACGACGTTCACCAGAGAAACCCCCAGAAGACTGAGGTAGATGACCGAGGTCGTAGGGTACGCTCGGCCAAGCAACCGAGGGGGACAAGGAGCTTGGCCAGGAACATCCGGATCGTCGTCGGCGAAGGCCGTACTGCGCAGCAAGGCCTCCTGCGGTTCATCCTGGAAGGCGAGGGGTTCGACGTCGTCGGAGAGGCCGCAACCGTCGCCGACCTCGCCGTCTCGATCGCCGAGGGACAGCCGGACGTCGTCGTCCTGGGCGACGGGATCGGCGTGATGGCGGTCTCGATGGTCCACGAGGCGCTCCCCCAGACCAAGGTCGTGCTCGTCTGGCCGTCGTCCGTCGTCCCGATCGGCGGCGACGCGCGCGTCGAGCCCGCCAAGATCCTGAACGAACTGGGGCCTGCCGTTCGCCACGTCGCGCCGATCGGCGTGGGCCGCGGATCGACGGAGAGCTTCGACCGTCCAGAGTGGATCGAGCGGGTGCGGAAGGACCCCGCGACGCTCCGAGACAAGCTCGGGACCGGCGCGAAGGAGACCCCGAAGCGCCCGAGCGTCACACAGCTTCAGCGGCGCGGTGCGCACCTGCATCCGGGCCGCAGGGCCACGGCGAGCGAACGGATGGAGGCCGACGAGGCCGCGGCGGTCGTCGCGCTCCCCGTCGGCGCGGAGGCCACTGCGGCCGCTCCACCGGGGCCGAGCGGAGCGGAGGCCGCGGCCGCCGAGCCGATCGAGGAGCGGTCCGAGTGGAACCGCCGCCTCGGGATGCTGGCGTTGAGCGGCGCCGCCGCCGTGAGCGCGCTGGTGCTCGCCCTCGCGCTCGGAGGCGCACGGGTCACTCCGAGCATCGTCGCCAGCCCGGAATGGATCCCGCCCGGCGCGCCGGTCATCACCGATGCGCCGACCGACGGGCCGTTCAGCGGCGACTCGCTAGGCGGCTCCGGCTACACGCCGAGCCCGACGTTCGTGCCGGGTCCTGTGTTCGTCCCGCCGACGCCGACGGTGACGCCGACCGTGACGCCGACGGCCCCGGTAGCGCCCGACACGACAGGGGAGGGCGACACGGGGCCAGATCGCGACGGCGGCGCGCTGGGACCTTCGTTCGGTGGCGACGAGCCCCGCGCTCCTTCCGGTGGCGACGGCGACGGGGGGAACGGCGGTGGCAACGGAGGCGGGAACGGCGGTGGGAACGGCGGCGGTGGCAACGGCCCCGGTCACGCGAAGCAAGGGGCGGCCACCGGCAACCCGTTCGGGGCGTCGCCCTCGAAGATCGGCCTCACGCCCGCCCACGGGGACGGCCTCGGAGCGACGGTCAACGGAGCCGTGGAGCGAGGCCACAAGGCACGGGGGCACGCCCACAAGCACTGATCCCGGTCGGTTCCGCGACCGAGCGCCTAGCCTGGCGGGATGGGGTCGAACCCGTACGCCTCGCTCGAACCCGGCCGGCGGCGCGAACCCGTTCCGCTCTACCCCGAGGTCTCGACGTCGACCGTGCTGCTACGCGGGCTCCGCAAGCGATGCCCGCGCTGCGCCGACCGTGACACGTTCGTCGGCTGGTTCCGGATGCGGACGGCGTGCTCGCGGTGCGACCTGCGGTTCGCCAAGGAGGAGGGCGGGTTCCTCGGCGCGATGACGCTGAACTACGTGGTCGCGATCGGGATCTGGCTCGTGATGCTGGGGGTGGCGCTCGTCCTCACCGTCCCGACCGTCCCGGTCGTACCGCTGCTCGCGCTCAGTGCCGTCATCCTGATCGGCATCCCGCTGTGGTTCTACCCCCGGTCGCGCATGCTCTGGGCCGCGATCGAGTTCCTCGTCCACCGGTCCGATCCCGACTACCGGGCGCCGGTGGCGCGGGACCCGCGGACGCGGGACCTCGAGTAGCCCGTCCGCCCGGCAGATCCACCACCGCTCGCGCCGAGGCGACCACGTCCCGGTCGGCGATCGGCAGGAGGAACCCGCCGACGTGCACGGCCACGCTGACGGTGGCCTCCGTGGATCCGACCGAGCAAGAGCACGAGACGAGACGAGCGCCGTTCGCGGACGCATATCGGTCCGCCGCGAGGGCCGGGTCCCCGTCGGACGGCACGGCCAGGTCCTGAGCGGCCGCGAGGGCGGCGAGATCGGCTACGGCCTCTGCGCGTGAGCGGGCGACCAACGCCCGTCCGACGTCCGCCACGCCGATCGCGATCACGAGCGCCATGCCGACGCCGGCGGCGATCACGATCGACACGCTCCCCCGCTCGCCCCTCACCCGTATTCCTGGCGTGCCGTCGTCGACGTCGCCATCGAGACCGACGAACCGAACAGCCATCCGACGAACGGGACACGAACGGACGACGAGTAGCGCAGGGAGACCGTGACGGGCTCACCTCGGGCTCCCCGCCGTTCGACGGTCAGGCCGACCGCCGCATCGTCCAGCGACGGCGCGGCGCCGAGCGCGGCCGCGCGGATCGCGGCCTCGTCGTCGTAGACCGCGGCGGCGCGCGCGGCCGCGCGCGCCGCCGACTCCACCAGCAATCGGTCCCGGAGGAGCAGGCCCGTCTGCACCAACGCGAGCGCGACGGTCAGGACGAGCGGCAACACGAGCGCGAACTCGACCGCCGCGGTGCCGCGCTCCGCCTCAGGCCGCGTTCGCGTCTCCGATCACGCTGTCGATCACGCCGTCGAAGAACGCCGGAAGCTTGCCGGAGGAGCGCGCCCAGGCGATCAGCACGACGGCGACGGCCGCGGCCGCCAGGATCACCAGCGCGTATTCGGCCGTGGTCTGGCCGTCCTCCTTGCGGATCCGGAGCAAGCCCCCAGCGCGCAGGAGCATCGCGTACGGGAAGAGCATCGGTTCACCTCCTCTTCGTCAGCGGATCGAACGAACGGTGGTGAGCAGGACGGGGACCACCGTCAGGAGGAGGAATGCCGGAAGGATCAGGAAGACCAGCGGGAAGAGCATCTTCACCGGCGCGGTTCGCGCCCGCTCGGCGACCACGGCTCTCCTCGCGCTCCGAACGTCGGCCGCCAGCTCTCGGGTCGCGTCGGACAGCGACGTTCCGAGGGTCTCGGTCCTCGCCAGGATCGCGACGACGCGGCGGAGGTCCGGAAGGCCGAGGCGGTCCGACAGCTCGGCGAGCTCGGTGCCCCAGCGACCGCCCAGGTCGACGGAGCCGAGGGACCGCCGAAGCTCGTCGGCGAGCGGTCCTCGGAGCGCGACGATCGCCTCCCGAAGGCCGGCGACCGCCGAGAGCCCGGCCGCGGACGCGGAGGCCAGGAGGTCGAGGAGCTGCGGAACCTCGCGATCCAGGTCTCGACGCCGGGAGGCGGCGGGCCGAGGGATCCGGAGATGGAGCCGGAAGGCCCGACCATCCCGAGCGTCGTCGTGACGGGTGATCGCCGTGAGCGTCGCTGCGGCGGCACCGCCGCCCGCGACGGCTGCCAGCGATGTGGCCACGATCGGCTCCATCACCGGACCTCCAGGAGACGACGGATCCACACGAACGCGGCGAGCTCGAGCCCCAGGCCGGCGCCGACGGCGACGCGTCCGATCGGCGTGGCGATCGCAGCCAGCATCTCCTGCCGGGAGGTCAGGAGGAGGAACGCGAAGAAGCCGATCGGGAGCGTGCCCAGGATCGCACCCGACAGTCGGGCCTGCGCCGTCAAGGTCCGGATCTCACGCTCCGCGGCGCGACGTTCGCGGAGGGTGGCGACGACACCGTCGAGGACGACCGGTAGATCGCCACCGCTGCGGTGATGGACGTCGAGGACCCCGACGAGCAGCCGTGCGTCCTCGGCTCCGACCCGATCCGCCCACTCCCCGAGCGCGGAGACGACGGGGACCCCGACCTCGATCCGTCCGACGAGCTGCGCGAGATCCTGCCGGCTCGGTGCGTCCGCCTCGTCCCGCGCGTAGGCGAGCGCGCCCGACAGCGAGAGACCTCCTCGAAGCCCCGCCGCCAACGCCGAGACGACGTCGGGCAGCTGCTCGTCCCGACGTCTCGCCACGTCATCACGTCGCCGCCGCCGGACGAGTCGGTGCGCCGCGAACATCGTCGCGGCGAGGATGCCGGTCCAGGTCGGGCCGAGCGCAGCCACGGCAGCCACGGCAGCCACACCGCACCCCGCCGGCACCGCCGCCGGAGAGAGGCGTTTCGCTCGTCGAGGGGCGACCCGCCTCCCCAGTCGGTCGTGGAGGACCTCACGGCGCGCGAGGCCGATGGAGCGCTCGGCCAGGAGACCGGCGATCGCGAGGAGCGCAGACGCCAGTGCGATCACCGGTCCTCGCCTTGCTCGAACATCGCCTCGCCGACGTCCTCACCCCGGTCGGCCAGCACCTCGACCACGCCAGGGATCGTGCCCGTGGCCTCGAAGACACCGGCCCCGCCCTCGCGATGGCGGAATCGGAACAGCGGAGACACGACGGGCTCGCCGCGGTGCGTCCCCTCGACCGCGGCGACCTCCCACACGACGCGGCGCCCGCCCCGGAGCCGAGCAAGCTGGACGACGACGTCGATCGCGGACGCGACCTGGTTGCGGACGTGCGAGGACGGGAGATCGACCTCCGACATCATCGCCATCGTCTCCAGCCGCCAGAGCAGGTGCCGGCACGAGTTCGCGTGCGCGGTGGAGAGCGAGCCGTCGTGGCCGGTGTTCATCGCTTGCAGCATGTCCAGGGCCTCTCCGCCGCGGACCTCGCCGACGATGATGCGGTCGGGGCGCATCCGCAGCGCGTTCCGCACGAGGTCCCGCACCGTGACCTGCCCCCGTCCCTCGACGTTCGCCGGGCGTGCCTCGAGGGCGACCACGTGCGACTTCGACAGGCGAAGCTCGGCCGCGTCTTCGATCGTGATCAGCCGCTCGCCGTCGGGGATGAACGAAGAGAGGATCCCGAGCAGCGTCGTCTTCCCGCTGCCGGCGCCTCCGCTCACGATGACGTTCGCACGCCCGCGGACGCACGCGGAGAGGAAGCGCATCGCCCGTGGCCCGATGCAGCGCCGCTCGACCAGATCCTCGCTCGTGATCGGCACTTGGGGGAAGGTGCGGATCGTGAGCACGGGGCCGCGGAGCGAGAGAGGCGGAACGATCGCGTGGACCCTGCTTCCTCCCGGTAGTCGCGCGTCCACCCAGGGTGACGCATGGTCGACCCGGAGGCCCAGTGGCCCCACGATCCGCTCGATCAGGTGCAGGACCGACTCCTCCCCCTCAAACAGCCGTTCCTGCACCCTTTCGATCCGCCCCTCCCGCTCCACGTAGACGTCGTCGGGGCCGTTGACCATCACCTCGGTCACCGCCGGATCCCGCAAGAGGAACTCGATCGGCCCGAACCCGACGACCTCGTCGGAGACCTCGTTCACGACGCGTGCGAGATCGCGCTGCGGCAGCAACGCGCCGTGCTCGCGGAGCAGCGAGAGCGCCTCCTCTCGGACGCGCAGGCGTCGCTCGGTGCGCGGCGCTGCGGACAGCCCGCGCGCATCGACGCGCTCCCGGAGCTGCTCACGGAGCTGACGTCGGACCCGACCGATCGGATCCGCCGTCATACCGCGACCTCGTCCACGTGTCCTCCGAACGCTCGTGGGGAAGCAAGCACCGCAACGAGGGGGATCGGGGAGGAGATCGGCTCGGGGGGATCTCCGAACCGGACCGGATGACCTTAGCCCGCCGCTTCGTCGCGAACCATCCCCAGGGCAGGGGGTTCGTCGACCTTGACGGGGGATTCGCCGAGTCGTGACTCAGGTGCCGGGGCGGATCAACGCCATCTCACGCGGAAGCCCGCGAACCGCGACGGAGTCGCGTTCGACCTCGACGGTCACGCGCGCGCCGG
>DASQTT010000078.1:0-4841 GCA_035641735.1 Actinomycetota bacterium
CCCGGTTCCCACGACGTTCTCGGAACCCGACCCGGGCCCCGGGCCCGCCGACGACGAAGCGCGCGCCGTGATCGCCAAGGTTCGCGAGATCGTGGTCGGGGCATGACCGCGCGCACGAAGCTCGTCTGCACCCTCGGGCCGGCGAGCGCGACGCCGAAGATGGTCCGCGGGCTCGTCGAGGCCGGGGCGACGGTCTTTCGGATCAACACCTCGCACGGCACGCCAGACGAGCATCGCCGCGGCCTGGAGATCGTCCGCGAGGTGGAGGAGGCGACGGGGAGACCGCTCTCGGTGCTCGCCGATCTCCCGGGACCGAAGGTCCGCCTGCGTGAGGTCGACCCCGACCCGTTCCCGTTCCGGCCGGGGCAGCGGTTCGCGCTGCGTCCGGGGGGCCGGGCGGACGCGGCCGGCGCGGCCACGACCCACGAGGGGCTCGCCCAGGACCTTCGGGTCGGCGATCGGATCCTGCTGGCGGACGGGGCCGTCGAGCTCACCGTGGTGGATGAGGACGCCGACGTCGTGCAGACCGAGTGCGTCCGCGGCGGCGCCGTCCGCAGCCACCAGGGCGTGAACGTCCCGGCCGAGCGCCTCAGCCTGCCGGCGGTGACGGACCGGGACCGGGCGGCCCTGAGCGAGGTCCTGACGATGGGCGTCGACCTCGTCGCGCAGTCGTTCGTGCGCTCGCCGGCCGACGTCGAAGAGCTGCGCGCCGCGATGGGCAGCCGGCTCGCCCCGATCGTCGCGAAGATCGAGACGCGCCCGGCCGTGGACGACTTCGCCGCGATCCTCGCCGTCGCGGACGCCGTGATGGTCGCTCGGGGCGATCTCGGGGTGGAGCTGCCGATCGAGGAGATCCCGCTCCTGCAGAAGCGGCTCCTGCGAGAAGCGCGCGGCGCGGGTCGGCCGGTGATCGTCGCCACCCAGATGCTCGAGTCGATGATCCGAGCGCCCAGGCCCACGCGCGCGGAGGCGAACGACGTCGCGACCGCCGTCCTGGACGGCGCCGACGCGATCATGCTCTCGGCGGAGACGGCCGTCGGCGATTTCCCGTTCGAGGCCGCATCCGTCGCCACGCGGATCGCCCGGGCGGTCGAGTCGCACGGCGCCGACGATCGCGCGGCGGTCCCGACGACCACGCACACCGGCGAAGCCGCCGCCGTCGCTCACGCCGCGGCCTCGATCGTCGAGGGCGACGCCGACGTCGTCGCCATCACCTGCTACACGACGACCGGCCGGACGGCCGCCCTGCTGTCGGCCGAGCGTCCACGGGTCCCGATCCACGCCTTCATCCCGGACGTGAGGATCCGGCGCGCGAACGGCTTGCTCTGGGGGGTGAACACCCTCCCGGCCGACCGGCCTCCCGACACCGACACGATGATCGCGATGATGGACGACGGGCTCCGCGACGAGGGCCTCGCGAAGGCCGGGGACGTCGTGGTGATGGCCGCGTCGATGCCCGCCGGCCGCACGACCACGAACATGCTCAAGGTGCACCAGGTCGGCTCGATGACGTGACGGCCCGGCCGTTGCGGTCGAGAGACTCCGCGCGTAGCGTGGCGCCGTGGGACGTGCGCCGAACGAGATGCCCGGGCGCCCCGGCGGGAAGGTCGTGCCGACCTGGAGCGACAACGACGACGTCGGGGCGAAGGCCGACCGTCGACGCGCGGTCGCCGAATGGCGGCAGGCTCACCCCGCCGTCCGCTGGTGGCGCCGGATGCTCCGGCGGCGATCAGGTCCCGGGGCCTGACGCTCCCTCGTCTACCGGCGGATCGCCGAGCGCACGGAGGATCCGGTCCTCGAGCCACGTCAGGTACACGTACACCTGGAACGAGTCGTGATCGGGGTGATCCGCCGGGTAGTCGCGCTCGGTCGACTGCTCGGTGATCTCGATCCGCGTGCCGAGGACGAGCCGCGCGTCGTTCACGACCTTCACCCAGTCGAGGAGCTCGTCCTCGCTGAGGTCGCTCGCCCGCACCGTCCGCTCGACCGTCGCGATCGCGTCGAGCTTCCCGTTGCGCGGCGCGTCGCCGAGGGC
This sequence comes from Actinomycetota bacterium, assembly GCA_035641735.1. Lineage (GTDB taxonomy): Bacteria > Actinomycetota > UBA4738 > UBA4738 > HRBIN12 > JAJNBA01. Next base: position 2,036 of record DASQTT010000078.1, read on the forward strand.
CGACTCGAACTCGAGGTTCTGTAGCGGGTCGTCCTGATAGGCGGGCGGGAACAGACGGGCGACGGCCGCGTCGGTCGATGGATCCTCCGCCTCGAGGAGCGCGCGCGACTGCAGGCACAGCTCGGCGAGCATCTCCCGCTCGCCGTCGCTCAGCGACACCGCGTAGCGCGAGCCCCGCTTCCGGAACGGCCGCGGCATCTCAGGCGTCCTTCTCCATCGTGGCCCAGAGTCCGTACGCGTGCAGCCGGGCGACGTCGATCTCCGCTTTCTCCCGCGGCCCGGACGACACGACGGCCTTGCCCTTCGTGTGGACGTCCCACATCAGCTTCTCCGCGCGCTCGCGCGGATAGCCGAACAGCTTCATGAACACCCACGTCACGTAGGTCATCAGGTTGATCGGGTCGTTCCACACGACGACGAGCCACGGCACATCCGGCTCGTGGACCTCGTCCTCGACGGGCTGCTCGACCTCGACCGGCGCCGTCGTCGTCGTCGTTCGCGAGCTCACCGAGGTCTTCCTCCCGCGGGTCGCTTCGCGCGCAGGCGCCGGATCCCCCAACGGTAGAGAGGCGGCGTGGCCACGCGGACGAGCTGCAACGGGCTGAGCCAGCGGGGGATCGAGTACTCGGGCGCGATGTCCTGCCGGACGACGCGAACGATCGCGTCGGTGACCGTGCCCATCTCGAGCACCACCCAGTCCGGCAGATCGCCCTGCGGGAAGCCCTCGGTGTCCACGAAGCCGGGGTTCACCGCGGTCACGCGAACGTTCCGGCCCTCGGTCTCGTAGTGCATCGCCTCGGAGAATGCGACGACGGCGTGCTTCGTGGCACCGTAGATCGCGTTGCCCGGCGTGGCGAACCGCCCTGCGAGCGACGCGATGTTGACGACGTGGCCCTTCCCTCGCGCCAGCATGCCGGGAAGGAAGGCCCGCGTGCCGAAAAGCACGCCGAGGACGTTCACGCGGACGTGGTCCTCGATGTCGTCGTAGGGGAGCTTCGTGAACTGGCCGCCACCGCGTATGCCGGCGCTGTTCACCAGCACGTCGGTCGGCCCGAAGGCCTCCTCGGTCACGGCGCGGAGCGTCTCGAGCTGAGCCGGCTCGGTGACGTCGCAGGTCGCCGCCAGCGCGTGACCGCCGGAACGCTCGATCCGCTCCACGAGCGCGTCGAGCCGCTCCGTCCGGCGGGCCGCGACCACCACCCTGGCGCCACGCTGCGCGAACGCGATCGCGGTGGCCTCGCCGATCCCGGACGACGCGCCGGTCACGACGATCACCGCTCCTCGAACCTCCAGAACGAGACCCCCTGGGTACGATGGTCGGGAAGAACCTTTGGACGTTATCGAAGCCCACGCGAGCCGACTCCCGGCGCTCGACGAGCGCTGGGAGCCGCGCGCGCATCCGCGCGACGAGCTCGTGCGGGCGTTGGAGGCCGGCGGTGTGGCCGGCCCGGCGGGTCATCCGCATCACAACGTGTTCGGGAACATCCGCAAGCTCGTCGCCCACGATCCCGACAAGCTGTTCGGGTTGTCGCGGATGCCGGAGCCGTTCGACTTCGCCGACATCGTGCGGCTCGTCGGCGATGCCGCCGGCGTGCCGATCGACGAGCTCGCGACCGAGGGCGCTCCCGACATCGACGCGGGCGCCGTCCTGGACGCCTGCGCCACGCTGGGGAAGCGGCTCGCGCAGGCCGCCCGGGGCGGCGCCCGCGTGCTGTTCGCGACCGGACACCCTGGCGACCTCGACCCGCTCTACGGCTCGATCGCGCGGATCGCGGAGTCGGCCGGGGCCACGCTGCTACGGCCGGCAGCCGGCGCGTCCTGGGACGACTTCAGCGCCGGCCACGCGTGGACGATCGCGTACCACGGGGCCGTGGGGATGATCGCCGACGGCGAGCGTCCGCGCCACACGCACGCGCCGGACGCGATGCGCCGCATGATCGCCGCCGAGCGTCCGGACCTGGTCGTCGCCGACCACGGGTTCGCCGGCGCCGCGATCGACGCCGGCATCGAGACGCTCTCCTTCGCCGACGTGAACGACCCCGCGCTGATCGTCGCGAAGGCGCAGGGCCGCACCGAGATCGTGGTCGTCCTGGACGACCACGTCCCGGCCGAGACCTACTGGCCCTGCTTCCAGGCGGTCGCAGCGTCGTTCTGAGACAACCGTTCCGCTCGACGACGGATCCTCCGTCACACCGATCCGCCTATCTATCCCCGAGGACGCTGGGGTACCATCCCTCGACCACATGGAGATGCGAGAACCCTTCACGGAGGGCCGGCTGCTGACGGCGACCGAAGTCGCCGATCTGATGCGCGTGTCCAGGATGACCGTCTATCGAATGATCAAGACCGGGGAGATGCCCTCGCTCCGCGTGGGCAGGGGCTACCGGTTCCGCGAGGAAGACGTCCAGGACTACCTGAGGGGGCGTTACACCGAGGCCGGCTGAGACCGGCGACCCCACGCCCGCATCGGGCCGGACCTCCGCGAAGGCGGGGGGACGACATGAACGAGCACGACCGGCTCGTCGATCGAGCCGCTCGAGAGGCCCGCTCCGTGATGTTCGTGGGCGGCCTCGACTCCGGGAAGAGCTCGTTGGCGCGTGCCGTGGCCGCGTACGCCCTGCGCCTCGGTCGATCCGTCGCCTATCTCGACTCCGACGTTTCGCAGAAGACCGTCGGCCCGCCGGGCACGGTGGGCTTGAAGCACATCCGGGAGCCGGACGATCTGACGCACGAGCGGATGGCCGTGCCCGACGCGATCGGGTTCGTGGGGTCCACCTCGCCGGAGGCGCACCTGCTGCCGCTCGTG
>DASQTT010000079.1:0-3734 GCA_035641735.1 Actinomycetota bacterium
GAGGCACCTAGCACCTGGTGGATCTTGTCGGCCCAGCCCGCGTACCAGACCCACCGGTCGATCGCGGCGTTCGTCCCCTTCACCGGGTCCTTCGCGCCGGCGTCCCCGAGCTCCGCCTCGAACTGCGACCGACGTCCCTCCATCAGCTCGGCCACGCGGTACAGGATCTGGCCGCGGAGATATGCGGTCTTCGCGGCCCACCCCGGCTGGGCAGCGCGGGCGGCGCGTACCGCGTCCCGGAGGTCCTTGCGCGACGCACGCGCCGCCCACGCGAGGAGCTCCCCGTCCTGACCGAGCACCTCGTAGGACCGGCCCGACTCGCTGCGCGGGAACTCTCCACCGATGAACAGTTTCGCGGTCCGCTTGACTGGCAGTCGCCGCTCGGTCACTCGATCACCTCGCTCCGTCCAGCTCGAGGTAGGGCTCCAGCCCGTGCAGGCCGCCCTCGCGGCCGAACCCGCTCTCCTTGTAACCGCCGAACGGCGACGCCGGGTCGAACCGATTGAACGTGTTCGCCCAGACGACGCCGGCCTCCATCCGCTGCGCCATCCACAGGATCCTGGAGCCCTTCTCCGTCCAGACGCCGGCCGAGAGCCCGTAGGGCGTGTTGTTCGCCTTCTCGACCGCCTCCTCGGGCGTCCGGAACGTCAGGATCGAGAGCACCGGGCCGAAGATCTCCTCCTGCGCGATCCGGTGCGACTGGCTCACCCCGGTGAAGAGCGTCGGCCGGAACCAGAACCCTCGCGCCGGCAGATCGCAGGCCGGCTGGTAGATCTCCGCGCCCTCCTCGACGCCGGCCGCAACCAGCTCCTCGATCTTGCGCAGCTGCGCTTCGGAGTTGATCGCCCCGATGTCGGTGTTCTTGTCGAGCGGGTCGCCCACGCGCAGGGTCTGCAGCCGGGCCTTCAGCTTCTCCAGGAGCGGCTCGAAGATCGACTCCTGGACGAGCAGGCGTGAGCCGGCACAGCACACGTGCCCCTGGTTGAAGAAGATCCCGTTGACGACGCCCTCGACGGCCTGGTCGAGCGGGGCGTCGTCGAACACGATGTTGGCGGCCTTGCCCCCGAGCTCGAGCGTGAGGCGCTTGCCCGTGCCGGCCAGCGTCCGCCGGATCTGCTTGCCGACCTCCGTGGAGCCGGTGAACGCGACCTTGTCGACCTCGGCGTTCACGAGCGCCGCACCGGTCTCGCCCGCCCCGGTCACGATGTTCACGACGCCCTCGGGCAGCTCGGCCTCCTGGATCACCTCGGCCAGGAGGAGCGCGGTGAGGGGTGTCGTCTCGGCGGGCTTCAGCACCGAGGTGTTCCCGGTCGCGAGGGCCGGGGCGAGCTTCCACGCTGCCATCAGCAGGGGGAAGTTCCACGGGATCACCTGCCCGGCCACGCCGATCGGGCCGGGGCGACGACCGGGGAAGGCGTAGTCGATCTTGTCCGCCCACCCGGCGTAGTAGAAGAAGTGCGCCGCGGCGAGGGGGATGTCCACGTCGCGCGACTCCTTGATCGGCTTGCCGCCGTTCATCGACTCGAGGACGGCGAACTCGCGGGCTCGCTCCTGAAGAGCTCGGGCGATCCGATACAGGTACTTCGCACGTTCGGCGCCGGGGAGGCCCCGCCACGCCGAGGTCCACGCGTCGCGCGCGGCCGTCACCGCGAGGTCGACGTCCTCCGAACCGGCCTCCGCGACCTCCGCGAGGACCTCTTCCGACGACGGGTCGATCGTCGGGAGATAGCGACCACTCTTCGGCTCCACGAACCGGCCGCCGATGAACAGCTCGTACCGGTCACGGAGCCGCACGACGTCCTTGGACTCGGGTGCCGGCGCGTACTCCCACGCCGGCACGGCGGGAGTCCGGTCGGAGGTCCGCTCCAGCTCACTCATGGCCGGGAACCACGGTAGTCCACTTCCCGGGTTTCACTCGAGAACCGCTCTCCCCTCGCGGCGCGACGTCAGGTACGCGCCCGCGATCACCAGCCCAACGCCGACCAGCGCGAACGGTCCGACCTCGTCGTGGCGGAACAGGACGCCGAGGCCGAGCGCGACGACCGGGATCAGGTAGCCGACGATCGAGGCGCGGGTGGCGCCGACCCGGCCCACGAGGCGACCCATCAGCACGAAGGCGAACCCGGTGCCGACGAGGCCGAGGGCCGCCACCGCCGCGAGGCCGTCCCAGGCGAAGCGGGAGCCGGCGAGCGAAGCGATCCCCAACGGCGCCGTCGCGATCGACCCGATCGCCAGGATCCCCGCCATGACCGGCAGGGATCCGTACCGCTGCTGGAGCGGCGTCGCCACGTTGAAGGCGATCCCGTAGCAGATCGTGGCGACGACGATCAGCACGACGCCCACGACCTGGCTCGGTCCGCCCGTCGCCGCCGACCAGGCGATCGCCGCGACGCCGAGGAACCCCAGCGGGATGCCGACCAGCTGCCTCGAGCCCGGCGCCCGACGGAGGAGCAGCGTGGCGATCACCGCGGTGAAGATGGGAGCGGCGCCGTTCAGCATCCCGGCGATCGCCGAGTTCACCGAGCCCTGCGCCAGCGGGAACAGGATGAACGGGATCACGACCCAGGTGAGCGACAGCAGGAGGAGGCGCGGCACGTCCTCGCGTTCGATCCGGACGCGCGCGTTCCGGAACGACAAGAGTGCGAGCGCCCCGAAGACGATCCGCAGCCACGTGACGAGCCCCGGGCGGAACGACTCCAGCCCGACCGCGATCAGCAGGAACGAGGCGCCCCAGGTCGTGCCGACCGCGGCGAACAGCAGCCAGTCGATCCCCGCGAACGCGCCTCGATGCGTGCCGTGGGCCGTGGAGAGGACGCGCGCACCCATCGTCACGAACAACGGCCTCCGTCAGTCGATCGTGAAATGTTTCGGGCTCGCGTAGCGACCGGTCCGCTCCTTGTCGATCTGCATCAGGACGTCGTTCAGGAGGGACGACGCACCGATCCGGAACCGCTCCGGGGTCATCCAGTCGCGGCCGAGCGTCTCGTGGAGCAGGACGAGGTACTGGATCGCCTGCTTGGAGGCGCGCACGCCGCCGGCCACCTTGATCCCGACCGCGCGTCCGGTGTCGCGATGGAAGTCTCGCGCGGCCTCCATCATGCAGAGCGCCACGGGCAGGGTGGCGTTCGTCCCGATCTTCCCTGTCGAGGTCTTGATGAAGTCGGCGCCGGCCGCCATCGCCAGGACGCTCGCCTGCCGGACCCGGTCGTAGGAGCCCAGCTCCCCCGTCTCCAGGATCACCTTCAGGCGCGTCGACCCGGCGGCTTCGCGCGCCGCCACCAGCTCCTCGAAGGCTTGCGCGTACCGGCCGCCCAGGAACAGCGACCGGTTGAGCACGATGTCGATCTCGTCGGCCCCGGTGTCGACCACGTCTCCGATCTCCCGGAGCCTCGCGTCGAGCGGCCCCAGTCCGCTCGGGAACCCGCCGGCCACGCTCGCCACGTTGACGCCCGTCCCCTCGAGCTGCTCCAGGGCCACGCCCACGAGCTGCGGATACAGGCACACCGCCGCCACCGGAGGGATCGACGCGTCCAGCGGATCCGGCCGGACGGCCTTGGCGCACAGCGCCACGATCTTCCCGACGGTGTCGCTGCCCTCGAGGGTCGTGAGATCCATCGACCGGATGGCGAGGTCGAGCGCCCAGAGCTTCGCTTCCTTCTTGATCGAGCGCTTCGCGAGCGACGCCGCGCGCTCCTCGAGCCCGACGGCGTCGACGGCCGTCGTCCGGATCGCCA
>DASQTT010000080.1:0-2398 GCA_035641735.1 Actinomycetota bacterium
GACCGTGGTCAGCTCGACGCCGCCGCCGCGGATGCGCTGGCCGGCGCGGAGCCGCTCCGCCCCGGCCAGCCGGTAGGCCAACAGCGGCGCGCCGACCCGCTCGGCGAGCCGGGACGCGCCCGGCGCGTGATCCGGATGGTCGTGTGTCACCACCACCGCCGCGACGGGCTCGGCCTCGCGTGCGACCGTGTCCAGATGCTCGGCCAGGTCGGGCCCCGGATCGATCACGATCGAGGGGTTCGCGCCGACGACCCACGTGTTCGTCCCGTCCAGCGTGAACACGCCCGGGTTCGGGGCGAGCAGCCTGACGACGCGCAGCACCGATCAGTCCTGGAAGAAGACGGATCTCGGGAAGCGCTCGAGCTCCTCATCGAACGGCTCGCGGGTCTCCAGATAGAGCGCCAGCAGCTCGTCCGCGCTCCGGCAGCGGGCGAGCGCGAGCATCGTGAAGTGCGTCGGCCAGTAGAGGAGCCGCTCTCCCGACTCCCAGGCCGCCAGCAGCGACGCAGGCGACTCCCACCACGCCACCGCCACCTCGCTCCCGTCCGGGATCGGATCGGGGGCGCCGTCCATCCGCGCGGCGTAGTAGCGCGCGTCGAAGCGAACGGGCACGCGCTCCGGCGCGACCCACCGAGCGATCTGCGGGAGGCTCGAACGCAGCGGCGGCGCCTCGTCGATCCGCCCGACGGGTCGGTCCTGATCCGCGACCTCGACCGAGCCGCCGGTGACGGCGAGGCCGACCTCCTCCGCGAGCTCGCGGATCGCGGCGGCCCGGCCAGCCTCGCGCTCGTCGCCGAACCAGCGAGCGGCGAGCGGTCCGTCGGAAGGATCGACGGCACCTCCCGGGAACGCCACGTAGCCCGGGAGGAATCGATGATCCTGCGTCCGCTCGATCAGGAGGATCTCGGGGCCTCCTTCCCCGTCGCGAACCCCGATCAACGACGCCGCCAGCCGGATCTCGTCGCCCACGAGGCCGGATGCTAGCCGCCCCGTACGCTGGAGCCGTGGGGGCGCGGGGATCGATCGTCGAAGCGATCCGCGCTCGGGGCCCGCTCCGCTTCGACCGGTACATGGAGCTCGCTCTCTACGGCGAAGGAGGGTTCTTCGAGGACCCGCCCGTCGGCGCGGGCGGCGACTTCGTGACCAGTCCGCACGTGCATCCGGTCTTCGCGGAGCTGTTGGCGAGGGCGATCGCGGATCTGCACCGGAGGCTCGGCGGCCCGTCCCCCTTCCGGATCACCGAGGTGGGCGCCGGCGACGGGACCCTGGCCCGGGAGCTCCTCGTCCATCTCGCGTCGATCCCGGTCTCGTATCTCGCGGTCGAACGCAGCTCGGGCGCGCGCGAAGCCCTGGCCCGGATCGAGGGCATCGACGTCGCCGCGGAGCTCGAGGGGTCGCCGCACCTCGTGCTCGCCAATGAGCTGCTCGACAACCTCCCGTTCCGGCGGCTCCGCGGGACCGCCGGAGGAACGACCGAGGTGTTCGTCGACCTCGAGGGCGATCGCCTCGTCGAGCTCCTGGAGCCGCGAGCGGACGAGCCCGCGCTCGAGCCCGCGCTCGAGCCCGAGATAGAGCCCGAGGAGGAGCGGATCTTCCCCGAAGGCGCGCTCACGTTCGTCGACGAGATCGCCGCACGGCTCGCCCGCCCAGGCTACGCGCTCCTGATCGACTACGGCGGGGTGGGCGAGGCGGGCGGCCTGGCGCACGGATACCGCTCGCAGCGCCTCGTGGAGGATCTCCTCGACCGGCCCGGCGCGAACGACATCACGGCCGGCGTGGACTTCACCCTGATCGCCGACCGTGCCGAAGGGAACGGGCTCGTGGCGTTCGCGCCCGTCACGCAGCGGCACGCCCTGACCTCGTTGGGGTTCGATCGGTGGATCCGGGGAGAGCTCGGGCGGCAAGCGCGGCACCTCGACGAGCGACGCGGCCTCGACGCCGTGCGGACGTGGAGCGGCCGGAGCCGCGCCACGCTCCTGGTCGACCCGGCGGCCCTGGGGCGGCTCCGCTGGCTCCTGCTCGGGACGGCGGGGCTCCCTGCGCCCTCCTGGATGTGACGATCCCCCGAGCCCGGTGCTCAGGAACGATCGCGCCACCACGCGAAGGCCCGATACTGCAGCCAGAGCGCGGACGCCGTGACGACCGACATCACGACCGTCGCCGCCGAGGCGTACCCGTAGCGCAGATACTCAAACGCGTCCCGGAAGACGAACAGCGGCAGGTAGGTCGTCGCGTACGGAGGCGGCCCGCCCTCGGTCACGATCAGCGCGGGGGCGAACGTCGCCTGCAGGCTGAGGATCGTGTCGCGGGCAGCGATCAGCAGCAACGCGGACTTCTACGCGGGACACAGCGGCGTCTCGGCGGACGCCTCGGGCAACCTCGTGATGGTCTACGACGG
>DASQTT010000081.1:0-6220 GCA_035641735.1 Actinomycetota bacterium
ATCCGCACCAGCCAGATCGCCTCCTCGCAGAGGTCCTCGCGGAGGAGCTCGCCCTCGGTCGCCGTGTACCCCTCGTTGAAGATCAGGTAGAGCACCGCGAGGACGCCGTCGAGCCGTTCCGCGAGCAGCTCGGCAGGCGGCACGCGGTACGGGATCCCGCTGTCGCGGATCTTCCGCTTCGCTCGAACGAGGCGCTGAGCGATCGTCGACTCGGAGACGAGGAAGGACCTCGCGATCTCCCGCGTCGTGAGGCCGCCCACGGTCCTGAGGGTGAGCGCGGTGCGAGCCTCGATCGCCAGCGCCGGATGACAGCAGGTGAAGATCAGGCGGAGTCGCTCGTCCGGGATCTCCTGCATCTCGTCCACCTGCAGCGCGGCCATCGAGGCCAGCGCGTCCGCCTTCTCGCGACCGAGGTGCTCGCGACGGAGACGATCGATCGCCCGGTTCTTCGCCGCGGTCACGATCCACGCGCCCGGGTTCGCGGGAACGCCGTCGCGAGGCCACCGTTCGAGGGCGATCTCGAACGCTTCCTGTACGGCGTCCTCGGCCAGGTCGAAGCTGCCGGTCACGCGGATCAGCGTGGCGACCGCGCGTCCCGACTCCCGCCGGAACGCGCGGTCGACGACGGTGAGGGCGGCCGTCGCTACCGCGGCGCCCCTTCGAACTCCATCACGGGTCGCACCTCGATCGAGCCGAGCCACGCGCCCGGACACTTGGCCGCGGCCTCGAGCGCCTCGTCGAGGTTCGCCGCCTCGATCAAGTAGAACCCGCCGAGCTGCTCCTTCGTCTCCGCGAACGGACCGTCGGTCGTCACCGTCCGGTCGTCCTTCACGCGGACCGTGGTCGCCTGCGTCGTGGGCTGCAGGGCCTCGCCGGCCCGCTTGATCCCCTTCTCGCCGAGCCACGCCTCGTACTTCCAGTACTGGTCCATGACCTCTTTGGTCTCCGCCTCCGAAGCAACCTGCCCCTGGCGCTCGTCCCCGTAGATCAACAGTGCGTACTGCATCGCTCGTCTCCTTCCTCGTAGCGTTGCCCCCGACTCGGTCAGGCGGGACCGTGAACGATCGGCCGGACCTCGATCGATCCTCGCTCGGCGGCGGGGATCTTGGCCGCGTACGCCAGGGCCGTCTCGAGGTCGCACTCGACCACGAAGTACCCGCCGAGCTGCTCCTTCGTCTCAGCGAAGGGACCGTCCGTCACGATCGTCCTCCCTTCGCGGGTGCGGAGCACCTTGGCCGAGCCGGCCGGGGCGATCTCGTCGCCCGCGACGAGATGCCCGTGCTCCTCCATCTCGCGTTGCAGCTTGCCGTACCGTTCGTACTGGTCGGCTCGCTCGGCGTCCGAGAGCGCGTCCCACGCGTGCTCGTCGCCGTGGATCAACAGGATGTGGCGCATCCGACCTCCTTCCCGAGGGCTACGCTCGCGCTATCGCGCTCGCTCCTTGAGCCCCTCTCGCGGCGGCCATCGGCCGCGTTCACCCTACCGACGAACGGGATCGGCGGATATCGACATCCTGCGGGAACGATCGCTCAAGGCGCCCACGTAGACGCCGGCCAGGACGAGCGGCGCGCCGAGGAGCAGCGATGGCGTGATCGCCTCGCCGAGCACCAGCGCACCGCCGATCACGGCGACGATCGGGAACAGGACGAACTGGAAGCTGGTCGCCGACGCGGACCACCGACGGATCACGTACACGAACAGCATGAACAGGATCGGCGAGGAGATCGCGAGATAGCCGACGGCCCACCACACGCTCGGGCTGCGCGGCAGCCGCCACGTCTCGCCGGTCGCCGCCGAGAGCCCCACCAGAGCGAGGGCGCCGGCCGTCATGCCGACGGCGTTCGTGACCACGGGGTGCGCGGAGGGGATGACCTCGAGGACGACGCCGGACTCGGCCGCCGCCACCGCTGCCGCGGCGATCGTGACCACCGAGATCGCCCGGACGTCTCCGGAGAGTCCCGTCCAGGAGATCACCGCGACGCCTGCGACGGCGATCAGCGCACCCACGACGGCGCGGACGCGGAGCGGCTCGGCGCCGTGTGCGGCCGCGAGCAGCACGGTGAGGAGCGGGACCGAGGCCATGATCGTGCCGCCGAGTCCGGCCGGCACCTCCTGCGATCCCCAATAGAAGAAGGCGTAGGCGACGAAGAAGTTCAACAGGCCGTAGCCCGCGGTCCAGATCAGGTCGCGGTCGTGAGGGAGCGGGGAGCGGTCTCGGGCGACGAGGGCCCACAGGATCGCGGCTCCGACGGCGAAACGGATCCCGGCGCCCCAGAACGGATCCAGCTCACGGTTGCTCAGGCGGACGGCGACGATGTTCGACCCGGCGATCAGGACGATCGCCGCGAACGCGAGGAGGATCCGGCGATCGAGCGTCTGGCCAGACATCCGCGGATGATAGGTCCCGCTGCAGCGGCGGATGTAGCCTGTCGCCCCATCCGAGGAGGAGGTTCGATGTCCCGCGAGATCGACTGGCACGTGTTCGACAAGGCCGCCGACATCACTGGCTCCGCGGTGCGGGGCGCGATGGGCGCAGAGGGAAGCCAGCCTGCGTCGTACGTGGGGGAGGTCTTCCGCGAGATCTACGCCGCGCTCCGCTCCGCGTCGGACGAGATGCCGTCGAAGGACCAACGGCCGGGGTTCTGACGCTGCTCGAGCCGAGCCGCTCGTCGCTCGCGCGCTGGTACGGGCCGCGCCGACGCGCGTATGCGTGGCGACGCGGCCGTCGCGATCCGTACCGCACGCTCGTCTCGGAGGTCATGCTCCAGCAGACGCAAGCCTCGCGGGTCGAGCCGATCTTCGAGGCGTTCCTCGCCCGTTTCCCGGAAGTCGGCGCGCTCGCCGGCGCGCCGCGCGCCGAGGTGATCCGCGCGTGGGACGGCCTGGGGTACAACCGACGCGCGGTCGCGCTCCACGAGGCGGCCCGCGTGATCGTCCGCGCCCACGGGGGCCGCATGCCTCGGGACCCGGAACTTCTCCGCGGGCTTCCGGGCGTCGGTCCGTACACGGCGGCGGCGGTCGCCTCGATCGGGTTCGGCGACCCCGTGCCCGCTCTCGACACGAACGTTCGGCGCGTGGTCGCGCGGGTCGTCCTCGGTCGCGATGCCGCGGATGTCCCGCGCCGCTCGTTGGAGGCCGCGGCGTCCTCGTGGCTCGACCCCTCGTCGCCCGCCGACTGGAACCAGGCCGTGATGGACCTCGGCCGGCTCGTCTGTCGGCCGGCGCCCCGCTGCGCTGCGTGTCCGCTCGCGGCCACGTGCCGTTTCCGGCGATCGGGGGCTCGCCCGCGATCGCCGGTGCGCCGCCAGGCGGCCTTCGAGGGCAGCGACCGGCAGGTCCGGGGCGCGATCGTCCGGGCGCTTCGCGCCGAACGATCGCTCGACGTGCCGGGCTTGTCGGCGACGACGGGCCACGACTCGGCGCGGATCGGCCGGCTCATCGAGGGATTGGTCCGCGACGGGCTGGTCGAGCGGACCCGTTCAGGCCGGGTTCGCCTTCCGGCTCGTTGACGGCAGCGTAAGCCCCTGCTTACATCTTCGCGATGGAGGCTGCCTTGAAGGCGATCGCCGAACCTCGGCGGCGGGAGATCCTCAGGCTGGTGTGGAGCGCGGAGCGCTCGGCCGGGGACATCGCCTCCCACTTCGAGGTCAGCCGGCCGGCCATCTCCCAGCATCTCCGGGTCCTTCGAACCGCGGGACTCGTCACCGAGCGACGGGACGGAACGCGGCGCCTCTACCGCGTCGACCCCGACGCGCTCGCGCGGCTCCGCGCCGAGCTCGAGGGATTCTGGAACGACAGCCTCACCGCCTTGAAGCGCGAGGTCGAGGCCGAAGGGGGAGGGACCGATGCCCGCGGGCGACCGAAGCGTGACGGCTGAGATCCGGATCGACGCACGTCCGGAGGCGGTGTTCCCCTTCCTCACGGAACCGGACCGGATCGTTCGATGGAAGGGGGTCGAGGCGCACGTGGAGGCGACCCCCGGCGGGGCGTACCGCGTCCACGTCACGAGGCGAGACGTGGCGGTCGGTGAGTACGTCCAGATCGAGCCGCCCAGGCGCGTGGTGTTCACCTGGGGATGGGAGGGCGACGACCAACTCCCGCCCGGCTCGTCCACGGTCGAGATCGAGCTCCTGCCCGACGGCGACGGCACGATCGTCCGGTTGACGCATTCGGGCCTGCCCGAGGGCGCGGACGTCGGACAGCTCGAGGGCTGGAACCACTTCCTGCCACGTCTCGCGGCCGTCGCGGCGGGGGACGATCCCGGACCGGATCCTTGGGTCGACGGAACGATGGGCACGACCTGATCGACGGGCGCTCGGCTTAGCGATCGGTGCGTCCGGCGAACGCCCCCGAGCGGCCGGTCGCTGATCCCCGGCCGGGGTCCTCTATCCTGAGCGCGCCGCGGCGCCGGCGCCGCGGACGAGGGGGGGATCCGTTGACGCTGACCCGTTCCGCCGAGGCAGAGGCCGTCGACCAGCCACCGCCCGCGGACTCACCGGCAGGGAGCCGCCTCGCCTCGTGGTGGGTGATCGCCGGCTTCGCGCTGCTGCTCCTGATCGCTCTGGGGTGGCGGTTCGTCGCCGACCCCTCACTCTCCGCCCCCACCCGCGACCCGGCCTGGTACACGTGGCGAGCCGGCGTGATCATGGAGGACGACCCCGGCTCGGTCGCGGGCGCGTGGGGTCCGGACAACCTCTTCTCGGGCGGCTACCGCGTCTCCGTGCCCCTCGCCGGAGCGTTGCTGCAACGCGTGGCCGGCATCAGCACCTACACGTTCAGCGCGTTCCTGATGCTCGGGATCCCGATCCTCACCGGACTCGCCCTCGGCGCCGGCGCCTTCCGCACCCGGCGCGACGGCCTCGTCGTCCTGCTCACGATGCTGGCGACCGCAGGCCTCTTCCTCACGACCCCGTACAAGGGCTACCTCGACAACACCGCCGTCCTGCTGTTGCTGTCGCTGATCGTCGCCTTCGCCGACGCGGCGCGCACGTCGTGGGGCGCACGCGTCGCGATCTTTCTGATCGGCATGGCCGCGGCGTTCACGCATCCGACGAGCTGCGTGCTCTTCGGGTTGTCGCTGATGGGCGTGTGGGGACTGCACGTGCTCACGAGCCGCTTCCGCTTCGGCTCGGCGCTGCGCTCCGACGGGCCGTTGCTGCTGTCGACCGGGTTCGGGATGATCGCCGGCCTGTCCCTGTGGGTCCTCGGTATCTGGGGACCCGGCGGCCCGGAGCTGCTCAAGGACGCGGCGCTGCCGCCCCCCTACACGGCCGCGTTCTTCCGCGACCGTCTGGTCGAGTGGGTGACCTCGATGCAGCCCCAGATCACGGTCCCGCTGATCGTGGTGGCGATCGTCTCGACGATCCTCGTGGCGAGGAGGACGCGGACGCCGGCCGCGCAGTACGACCAGGTCTCGATCTGGTGGATGTTCCCGTTCGTGGGCGTCCTGACCTTCCTCACCGGTCAGGACATCCCCTACTACCGATTCATGAACGCGAGCGCCGCGCCGATGGCGCTCACCGGCCTGGGCGCGTTCGTCCTGGTGCGCTGGCTCGTCCGCGGTGCGGGCGGACGTCGTGTCGCCGGGATCGTCGGCGCCGTCGCGGTGGTCGGCGCGCTGGCGTACGTCTTCCTGCAGCCGGCGATCACGAAGTGGGCCAAGCAAGAGGACCAGTGGGCGCCGCAGAGCGTCCGGACGTCGCTCGCGGCGGCGCGCGAGCTCGTGGGCGCGGCCGGCGAGCGTCCGATCGTTTTGATCGTGAACTACGGCGACACCGACGACCCGACGGGAAGCAACACCACCTACGGCTGGGCGAAGACGTACACGAACGTCTTCCGGACGGGACTGGCCGGATCGGACGCCAAGTACCAGGCCACGTACGTGGGAACGGTCGACGACTTCCGCGCGCGCGTCGCGACGTCGGGACCGAGCCGGAACTACCGGGACACGGCGACGAGCCACTGGAACGAGGTCCGCCTGCGGATGGAGACGTATCCCGCGGCGCCGCTCGTCTTCCTGATCGAGGAGTACTACCAGGGCCTATGCAACGGCACGGATCCGGGGACCTGCGACGACGCGACTGAGCAGGCGGCTCTCGACGCGGCGACCGCCGACGCGGTCGAGATCGGCCCCGGCACCCACGTGCTCACCGGCGAGGGGGTCTACGAGCCGTCGCCGGACATGGTGCAGCGCGCGCGGGCGGCGGCCAACTCGGCCGCC
>DASQTT010000082.1:0-12979 GCA_035641735.1 Actinomycetota bacterium
GGCGTCAATCGACGTCCTCGACACCGCCGGCAAGAAGACGGCTTCGCGAGAGCTCCCCGCCGAGATCTTCGAGGCCAAGGTCAGCGTGCCGCTGATGCACCAGGTGGTCGTTGCCGGCCTCGCCGGGATCCGAGCGGGAACCCACTCGACGAAGACCCGCGGCGAGGTCGCCGGCGGCGGCAGGAAGCCGTGGCGCCAGAAGGGAACCGGCCGCGCCCGTCAGGGCTCGATCCGCTCCCCTCAATGGACCGGCGGCGGCGTCGCCCACGGCCCCACGCCGCGCGATCACTCGATGCGGATCAACAAGAAGATGCGTCGAGGCGCGCTCCGCTCGGCCCTCACCGACGCGCTCCAGAGCGAGAAGCTCGCGATCGTCGAAGATCTCGCCTGGGACGAGCCGAAGACGAAGCAGGCCGTCGGGCTGCTCGCCGCCCTGGAGCTGGCGGGGCGCGTGCTCGTGGTCCTGCCGGCCCCCTCGGACCGCGGCGTGGTGGAGAAGTCGTTCCGGAACATTCCGAACGTGAAGCTCGCGTACGCGAACGGGCTCGGGACCTACGACGTCCTGCTGGCGGACCGCGTCGTCTTCACCGTGGGTGCGCTCGAGGGCCTCACACGTGCGGCCGAGCCGGGCCGCGCGGGCGGGGAGGTGACGGCGTGAACAAGTCGCCTCGCGACGTGATCGTTCGTCCGATCGTCTCCGAGAAGTCCTACGCGGGGATCGAGCGGAACTCGTACACGTTCCTCGTCGACCGCCGCGCGAACAAGACCGAGATCAAGGAGGCCGTCCAGCGGATCTGGGACGTTCGCGTGCTGTCGGTCAACACGCTCACGCGCCGAGGCAAGGAGAAGCGTCGCGGCTTCACCCGCGGGCGCCGTCCCGACGAGAAGCGCGCCGTGGTGACGCTGGCGCCGGGAGATTCCATCGCGATCTTCGAGGGAGGTGCGTGAGCGTGGCCGTCCGCAAGTACAAGCCGACGACGCCGGGGAGGCGCGGAGCCTCCGTCTCCACCTTCGAGGAGATCACGAAGTCGACCCCCGAGAAGTCGCTGCTCGCGAAGGGCCGGAAGAAGGGCGGTCGGAACGTCCACGGCCGGATCACGACCCGGCATCAGGGCGGCGGCACGAAGCGCCGGTACCGGATCATCGACTTCCGTCGCAACAAGGACGGGATCCCGGCCAAGGTGGCCTCGATCGAGTACGACCCGAACCGGAGCTCCCGGATCGCCCTGCTGCACTACGTCGACGGCGAGAAGCGCTACATCCTGGCGCCCGACGGCGTTCGCGTCGGCGATACCCTGCTGTCCGGGGAGGGGGCGGAGATCCGCCCCGGCAACGCGCTCCCGCTGCGCAACATACCGGTCGGCACCGTGGTGCACGCCGTGGAGCTGAAGCCGGGCGCGGGCGCCCGGATGGCCCGCTCGGCGGGGACCAGCGTCCAGCTCATGGCCAAGGAGGGCACCCTCGCGACGCTTCGGCTGCCCTCCGGTGAGATGCGCACCGTCGCCTCGACCTGCAAGGGAACGGTCGGGGTGGTAGGGAACGCCGAGCACGAGCTCGTCTCGCTCGGCAAGGCAGGGCGCAACCGCTGGAAGGGGAAGCGACCGTCGGTGCGCGGCGTGGCGATGAACCCGGTCGACCACCCGCTCGGCGGCGGCGAGGGCAAGGCGTCGGGCGGCCGGCACCCCTCGTCCCCGTGGGGGAAGAAGGAAGGCCGGACCCGGAAGAAGAACAAGGCGTCGAACAAGCAGATCATCCGCCGCCGCGGGAAGGGGCGTGGCTGATGTCGAGATCGGTGAAGAAGGGCCCGTTCGTGGACGAGCACCTGATGGTCAAGATCGCCACGATGAACGAGCGCGGGGAGAAGCGGGTCGTGAAGACCTGGTCCCGCCGCTCCACCGTCGTGCCCGACATGATCGGCCACACGATCGCCGTGCACGACGGACGCAAGCACGTGCCGGTGTTCGTGTCGGAGTCGATGGTCGGTCACAAGCTCGGCGAGTTCGCGCCCACCCGCACGTTCCGCACGCACTCGAGGGAAGAACGGAAGACCGGACCGAGATAGATGGAAGCCAAAGCCACGATCAAGTACGTCCGCACGTCGCCGCGCAAGATGCGGCGGACGGTCGACATGATCCGCGGCCAGCACGTCCAGGAGGCGCGCCGGATCCTGCGGCTATCGCCGCTCGGCGCGTCGCGGGACGTGGAGAAGCTGCTGAACTCCGCCGTGTCCAACGCGGAGCAGCGGCCGGGCGTGATCGCGGAGAACCTGATGGTGTCGGGCGCTTGGGTCGACGACGGGCCGACGCTCCGGCGGTTCCGGCCGCGCGCCTACGGGCGCGCGACGCGGGTGCGCAAGCGCACGTCGCACGTGACGGTCGTGGTTCAGACGATGGGAGACGAGGTCTAGTGGGACAGAAGATCCATCCGTACGGGTTCCGGCTGGGGGTCATCTACCCCTGGAAGTCCAACTGGTACGCGAGCCGCCGCGACTACATCGAGGCGCTCAACGAGGACATCTGGATCCGCAAGCACATCCGTTCTCGGTTGTCCCGCGCCGGCATCTCCTCGATCGACATCGAGCGCAAGGGCGACCAGATCTGGGTCTACATCCGCACGGCCCGCCCCGGCATCGTGATCGGCCGCAAGGGCGCCGAGGTTGACCGGCTCCGCAAGGACATCGAGCGCTTCACGAAGAAGCGTGTGGACGTGAAGGTCGAGGACATGAACCAGGCCTCGAGCGAGATCCGGCCCGACACCGACGCCGCGCTGCTGGCGCAGGGCGTCGCGGAGCAGCTCGCCGGACGCGTCGCGTTCCGGCGAGCGATGCGGCGCGCGGTCCAGACCGCGATGCGGTCGGGCGCGCTCGGCGTCCGGGTCGCCACGGCCGGCCGGTTGGGCGGGACCGAGATGGGCCGCAAGGAGTGGTACCGCGAGGGTCGCGTGCCGCTCCACACCCTCCGGGCGAAGGTCGACTTCGGCACGGCCGAGGCGCGGACCACCTTCGGGGCGATCGGCGTGAAGGTCTGGGTCTACCACGGCGACGAGGTGCCGCACCGCGAGCAGGAGACCGAGCGGGCGCTGGCCCGCGCCCACGCGCGGGCGGAGCTGGGCGATCCGGCGAGCAGGAGCACCCGCCGGTCGGCGCCCCGGCCCGCCGCGCCGGTGCGGACGAGCACGCGGCGCGGCGCCGACGCCTCGACGCCGGCGCCGCCGGCCGAGGCAGGCGAGGGCGCCGCGCCCGTCGACGTCATCGAGGCGCCTGCCGAGGGTGTCGTGGAGGACGCGACGATGGCGCCCGAGACCACGCCCGATACCGTGGCGCCCGAGCCCATCGAGGCGACCGCCGTCATCGAAGCTCCGAGCACCGAGGCGGACGTGCCGCCGGCCGAACAGCCCGAAGGTGATGAGGCCTGATGCTGGCCCCCAAGCGGGTGAAGCACCGGAAGCAGCACCGCGGACGGATGCGCGGCCTTGCGAAGGGACACACCGACATCCAGTCGGGCGACTACGCGATCGTGGCGATGGAGCCGGGCTGGATCACGAACCGGCAGATCGAGGCGGCGCGGGTCGCCATCACGCGGCACATCCGCCGGGGCGGGAAGGTCTGGATCACGATCTTCCCGGACAAGCCCGTCACCAAGAAGCCGGCCGAGACCCGGATGGGCTCGGGCAAGGGCAACCCCGAGGGATGGGTCGCGGTCGTGAAGCCCGGCCGGGTGATGTTCGAGCTCGCCGGGGTCAACGAGCCGCTCGCGCGCGAGGCGATGAGCCGCGCCCAGCACAAGCTGCCGATCAAGACGAAGTTCATCACGAGGGTGGGGGAGTAATGCCGAGCAAAGCCGCCGAGCTGCGGGACCTGACCGACGAGCAGCTGCTCGAGCGCGCGGAGTCCGCGAAGGAGGAGCTGTTCAACCTGCGCTTCCAGCTCGCGACCGGCCAGCTCGACAACCCCACGACGATCAGGAAGGTCCGCCACGACATCGCGCGCATCGCGACGGTGCTCCGCGAGCGCGAGATCGAGGCGGAACTGGACGCGGCCCTCGCCGCCGGCGACGAGGCTGAAGGGATGGAGGAGCGGTGAGCGAGCAACGGATGGAGACGCGTGAGCGCGGGCGCCGGAAGGTGCGGACCGGCGTCGTCGTCTCGGACGGGATGGACAAGACCGTGGTGGTCCGGATCGACCGCTCGTTCCTGCACCCGCTGTACGGTAAGACGGTACGGCGGTCGAAGAAGCTCGCCGCGCACGACGAGGCCAACGAGGCGCACGTGGGCGATCGCGTCCGGGTCGTGGAAACGCGCCCGCTGTCGAAGTCGAAGCGCTGGCGGCTCGTCGAGATCGTGGAGCGCGCGCGGTGATCCAGCAGGAGACCAGGTGTCGCGTGGCGGACAACACCGGAGCCAAAGAGCTCCTGGTGATCCGCGTGCTGGGTGGGTCGGCCCGGCGCTACGCGAGCATCGGTGACACCGTGGTCGGCACGGTGAAGGACGCGCTGCCCGGCGGCGGCGTGAAGAAGGGCGAGGTGGTGAAGGCGGTCGTGGTCCGGACGGCGAAGGAGCGCCGGCGGCCGGACGGGTCGTACATCCGCTTCGACGACAACGCGGTCGTCCTGCTCACGACCGACGCGCGGAACCCTCGCGGCACCCGCATCTTCGGGCCGGTCGCGCGCGAGCTCCGCGACAAGCGGTTCATGAAGATCGTTTCGCTGGCACCGGAGGTTCTGTAGCGCCATGGTCCAACAGGTGGAGGAGCGATAGGCATGCCGGGAGTGGACATCAAGAAGGACGACACGGTCCGGGTCATCTCGGGCAAGGATCGCGGCCGCGAGGGTCGTGTGGTCCGCGTGCTCCCCGGCGAGGGGCGCGTGATGGTCGACGGGGTCGCGCTGGCCAAGAAGCACCAGCGCGGGAACCCCGGCAAGCGAGCTCGCGGGTCGTCGCAGCAGATCTACCAGAACAGCGGGATCATCGATGCCGAGATGTTCGTCGACATCTCCAACGTCCAGATCGTGTGTCCGGCATGCGGGAAGGCCACGCGGATCGGGCATCGGCCCGAGGGCGACCGGAAGGTCCGGTTCTGCCGCAAGTGTGAGACGGAGCTGACGTGAGCGACTCCTACGTGCCCCGGCTGCGCGAGCGATATCGCGAAGAAGCCCGACCCCGCCTGATGCAGGAGTTGGGTCTGTCCAACCTGATGCAGGTGCCCCGCCTCGAGAAGGTGGTCGTGAACATGGGCGTCGGCGAGGCGATCAAGGACGGCCGGATGCTGGACGCGGCGCTGGAGGACCTGTCGGTGATCACCGGCCAGCGTCCGATCGTCACGAAGGCCCGGAAGTCGATCGCGGGATTCAAGCTCCGCGAGGGGATGGCGATCGGGGCGAAGGTTACCCTCCGCGGCGCGCGGATGTGGGAGTTCGTCGACCGGCTGGTGTCGCTGGCGCTCCCGCGGATCCGGGACTTCCGCGGACTGTCGCCGACGTCGTTCGACGGGCACGGGAACTACACGCTCGGCGTGACCGAGCAGCTGATCTTCCCCGAGATCGACTACGACAAGGTGCTCAAGGTCACCGGGATGGACATCACGATCGTGACGACCGCGACGTCCGACGACGAGGGACGAGCGTTGCTCGCCGCCCTGGGCTTCCCATTCGCCCAGGCGGAGGCCCAGGCGAGCTGAACGACGAGCTGAGGAGAGCGAAGAGGGATGGCGAAGACGGCACTGATCAACAAGCAGCGGAAGCAGCCGAAGTTCCGCGTGCAGAGCTACACGCGCTGCATGCGCTGCGGGCGTCCGCGGGCGGTCTTCCGGAAGTTCATGCTGTGCCGGATCTGCTTCCGCGAGCTGGCGCACCTGGGCGAGCTGCCGGGGGTGACGAAGGCGTCATGGTGACGAAGGCGAAGTTCTCGTCGAACGTGAGCGACCCGGTCGCCGACCTGCTGACCAGGATCCGCAACGCGAACCTGGCGTTCAAGGACGAACTCGTGGTGCCGGTCTCGAAGCTCTCCGCTGCGGTGCTCGGGATCCTCGAGACGGAGGGCTACATCGACGGGTACCGTCATGAGGGCGAGGGCGTCGACCAGGCGTTCCGGATCCAGCTCCGCTACGGACCACGGCGCAAGCGAGCGATCTCGGGGTTGCGCCGGATCTCCAAGCCCGGCCGGCGGATCTACCGCGGCCGCGACGAGCTCCCCCGGGTCCAGGGTGGACTCGGCGTGGCGATCATCTCGACGTCCCACGGCCTGATGACGGACCGCGACGCCTCGCGCAAGGGCGTGGGCGGCGAAGTGCTGGCGTACGTGTGGTGATGGGGTTCGGGGGCTCAAGAAGCGAGCGCGATCAGCGCGAGCGTAGCCCCCGAGAGAAGATGGGGTTCGGGGGCTCAAGAAGCGAGCGCGATCAGCGCGAGCGTAGCCCCCGAGAGAAGATGGGGTTCGGGGGCTCGAGAAGCGAGCGCGATCAGCGCAAGCGTAGCCCTCAGCAGAACAGGACGAGAAGGAAGAGAAGATGAGCAGGATCGGACGACAGCCCATCGAGATCCCGAGCGGGGTCGAGATCAACGTGGCCGACGGCAACGTCGTCACGGTGACCGGCCCCCGCGGTGAGCTCTCGCAGACGATGCACGCCACGATGCGCATCGTGAGCGACGAGGGCGTCGTCCGGGTGGAGCGCCCGACCGACGAGGGGTTCAGCCGGAGCCTCCATGGGCTCACGCGGTCCCTCGTCGCGAACATGGTCGAGGGGGTCACGAAGGGGTTCGAGAAGCGGTTGCAGATCGTGGGCGTCGGCTACCGGGCCGCGCTGAAGGGCAAGGACGTGGAGCTCCAGGTGGGCTACTCGCACCCGGTGCTCGTGACCCAGCCGGACGGGATCGAGTTCGAGGTGCCGACGCCGACCCAGATCGTGGTCCGCGGCAGCGACAAGCAGCAGGTCGGCGAGGTGGCCGCGAACATCCGGAAGATCCGCAAGCCCGAGCCCTACAAGGGCAAGGGGATCCGGTACGAGAACGAGTACGTCCGCAAGAAGGCCGGCAAGGCCGCGAAGGGGGCGACGGCGTGATGGAGGCGAAGGCGAAGCGCGAAGGGCGCATGCGCCGTCACGCCCGCGTCCGGAAGAAGGTCGAGGGCACGGCCTCGCGCCCCCGCCTGGCGGTGTACCGCTCGAACCGTCACATCTACGCTCAGCTGATCGACGACGTCGCGGCCGCGACGCTGGCCGCCGCGTCGGACACCGAGATCGCGTCCGGCCCCGGCAAGACGGATCGCGCGAAGGAGGTCGGCAAGCTGATCGCCGGCCGCGCGAAGGAGGCCGGGATCGAACGCGTCGTCTTCGATCGCGGGGGCAGGAAGTTCCACGGGCGCGTCGCGGCCGTGGCCGATGGCGCGCGTGAGGAAGGACTGCACATCTGATGGCCAGGCGCTACGACTCGAGGGACCAGGAGAAGAGCCCGTACGAAGAACGGGTCGTCTCGATCAACCGGGTGGCGAAGGTCGTGAAGGGTGGCCGCCGTTTCTCGTTCGCCGCCCTGGTCGTCGTGGGCGACGGCGCGGGCCGCGTCGGCGTCGGCTACGGCAAGGCGAAGGAGGTGCCGGCCGCGATCTCGAAGGGGGTCGAGGAGGCGCGGCGCAAGATGTTCGAGGTCCCGATGATGGGCACGACGATCCCACACGAGATCGTCGGCGTGGCCGGAGCCGGGCGGGTCCTGCTCAAGCCGGCCGCGCCGGGGACGGGCGTGATCGCGGGCGGCCCGGTCCGTGCCCTGGTCGAGGCGGCCGGGCTGAAGGACATCCTGTCGAAGTCGATGGGCTCCTCGAACCAGATCAACATCCTGAAGGCGGCCGTCGCCGGGCTCCGCGGACTGCGCAAGCCACACGACGTCGCCCGGCTCCGCGAACGGGAGGACCATCAGGTGGCGCCCAAGCCGATGCTCGAGGGTGTCGCCGCGGCGGAGGCCAGGACGCAGGCCGCGCGGACCGAGGCACTGACGGAGGTCTACGGTGACCAGGCTTAGGGTGACCCAGGTCCGGAGCGTGATCGACCGGCCGAAGGACCAGAAGGACACGGTCCGGCGGCTCGGCCTGCACCGGATCCGCGACAGCGTGATCAAGGACGACCGGCCCGACATCCGCGGGATGCTGGCGAAGGTCCGTCATCTCGTGAACGTCGAGGAAGTGGACTAGATGAAGCTGCATCACCTCAAGCCAGCCGAGGGCGCGAAGAAGGAGCGCACGCGCGTCGGTCGTGGACGCGCGGGCGCCCGTGGCAAGACCGCCGGGCGCGGCACGAAGGGGACGGGCGCTCGCGGCAAGGTCCGCCAGGGGTTCGAGGGCGGGCAGATGCCGTTGATCCGCCGCGTGCCCAAGCTGAAGGGCTTCTCGAATCCAAACCGCACCGCGTACGCGCCGGTGAACGTCGAGCTGCTCGCGAAGTACTTCGACGGGGAGGTCACGCCGGAGGCGATCGTGCGGCACGGCCTCGCGCACAAGGGCTCCAAGATCAAGGTCCTGGCCCGCGGCGACATCGACAAGGCGCTGACCGTGAAGGCTCACGCGTTCTCGAAGACGGCGCGGGAGAAGATCGAGGCGGCCGGTGGGACCGTCGAAGTGATCGACTGAGCTACCCTTAGGTCACCGTGCTCAAGGCGTTCCTCAACGCGTTCCGGGTTCCGGACCTTCGCGCGAAGATCCTCTTCACGCTGTTCATCATCGCGATGTTCCGCCTCGGCTCGTACATGCCGGTCCCGGTGGTCGACATCGGGATCCTGCAGCGAGAGCTGGAGCGGCAGGGCGCCGGCGGCTTCCTCGGGATCATCAACCTGTTCTCCGGCGGTGGCCTGTCGCGTCTGTCGATCTTCTCGCTCGGGATCATGCCCTACATCACGAGCTCGATCATCATGCAGCTGATGACGGTCGTGATCCCGAAGCTCCAGCAGTGGCAGGAGCAGGGGGAGACCGGGACGAAGAAGATCAACCAGTGGACCCGCTACGTGACCGTGGTCCTCGCCCTCCTGCAGTCGACGGGCCTGGTGTTCCTGTTCCACAACCCGAGCGCCTCCGGGATCCCCGACGTGTTCCCGGCGGGCACGTTCACCGGGGCGAACGTGGCGTTCATCGTGCTGATCATGACGGCGGGCACCGCGCTGATCATGTGGCTCGGTGAGCTGATCACGCAGCGGGGCGTCGGCAACGGGATGTCGATCCTGATCTTCACCAGCGTGATCTCGACCCTGCCGTTCGAGGGACGGGTGATCCTCGAGCAGGGCGGCATGGGCAAGTTCGTCACGATCATCCTGATCGGTCTGGCGATCGTCGTGGCCGTGATCTTCGTCGACCAGGGCCAGCGGCGGGTGCAGATCCAGTACGCGAAACGCGTCGTCGGTCGGAAGATGACCTCCGGTGGGAGCACCTACCTGCCGCTCAAGGTGAACCAGGCCGGCGTGATCCCGATCATCTTCGCGACGTCGGTCCTCTACTTCCCGGCCCTGCTCGCGAGCGTGTACCACGCCGAGTGGTTCCAGAACTTCGTGACGAACCACCTCCAGAACCAGCGGAGCATCGTCTACATGGCGCTGCTGGCGATGCTGATCATCTTCTTCAGCTACTTCTACACGGCGATCCAGTTCGACCCGCACCGCACCGCCGACAACCTTCGGAAGAACGGCGGCTTCATCCCGGGCACGCGGCCCGGTCCGCCCACCGCCGAGTACCTGAACCGGATCCTCATCCGGATCGGGCTGCCGGGCGCGGTCTTCCTGGCAGTGATCGCCTTGATCCCGACCATCGTCTTCGCCTTCTGGAACCTCTCGCAGTTCCCCTTCGGGGGGACCTCGATCCTGATCGCCGTCGGCGTCGCGCTGGAGACGATGAAGCAGATCGAGTCGCAACTGCTGATGCGACACTACGAAGGCTTCCTCGGATAGGGCGCCGGACCGTGCGCCTGGTGTTGCTGGGCCCTCCGGGCGCGGGCAAGGGGACGCAGGGCCTCCTGCTGGCGGAGCGGTACGGCATCCCGCAGATCTCGACCGGCGAGATCCTCCGGGACCACGTCCAGCGCGGCACGAAGCTCGGGATCGCCGCCCGCTCGTACATGGACCGCGGCGAGTACGTTCCGGACGATGTCGTCGTGTCCATGGTGATGGACCGGCTCGATGACCCCGACGCGACGGAGGGGTTCATCCTCGACGGGTTCCCCCGGACGGTGGCGCAGGCGGAGGCGCTCGAACGAGCGCTCGCCGAGGCGGGCGAGCCGCTGACCGCCGTCCTCAAGTATTCGATCGGAGGGGACCTGGCGGTCCGGCGGCTCCTGGGCCGGATGACGTGCGCCTCGTGCGGCCGGACGTACCACGCCGAGTTCAAGCCCCCTGCCGTCGACGGGATCTGTGACGTCTGCGGAGGGACGCTCGAGCGCCGCGCGGACGACGACGAGCTCACGGTCCGCCGGCGGCTCGCGATCTATCGGGCGCAGGCCTCGCCGCTCGAGATGTTCTACGTTGAGCGCGACATCCTGTACCTGGTGGACGCGGACGGCCCGCCCGACGAGGTGCTCGAGCGGTCCGCGAAGTTCCTGGAGGATCTCGCATGATCATCCGGAAGTCGCCCGAGGAGCTCCAGAAGATGCGGAGGGCCGGTCGGATCGTGGCCGGCACGATCCACGCGGTCGTGGCGGAGGTCCGTCCGGGACGCTCCACGTTCGACCTGGACCGGGTGGCCGAACGGTACATCCGCGAGCAGGGGGCGATCCCGTCGTTCAAGGGGTACCGGGGGACCTATCCCGCCTCGATCTGCACCTCGATCGACGCGGAGATCGTCCACGGGATCCCCTCGGCGACGAGGGTCCTGAAGGAGGGCATGGTGCTCTCGCTCGACTTCGGCGCGATCTGGGAGGGGTTCCACGGCGACGCCGCGGTCACGGTCTTCGTCGGCGGTCAGGCGCCGTCGGAGGAGGCCGCGAAACTGGCGAAGGAGACCGAGCGAGCCCTGGACGTCGCGATCGACGTGGTCCGGCCGGGTGGGCGTCTGTCGGACATCGGCCACGCGATCGAGTCGATCGCGAACGAGGCCGGCCTCGGCGTGGTCCGTGAGTACGGGGGCCACGGGATCGGGCGCAAGATGCACGAGGAGCCGTTCATCCAGAACTGGGGGCCGCCCGGGCGTGGTCCGGAGCTCCGGCCGGGGCTCACGATCGCGATCGAGCCGATGTTCACCCTCGGCGGCGAGCGGAACCGCGTGCTGGCCGACGGGTGGACCGTGGTCACGGCCGATGGCTCGATCGCGGCCCATTTCGAGCACACCGTCGCCGTCACCGAGGACGGGGTCGAGGTCCTGACGGCTCCGGCCTAGGCTGTCGGAAGCCTTGCCCCGCAGTCGTCGTAGACAGTCGGGAACAACCGGCCGTATACTACGACCTCGCCCCGTTGGAGGCCGTGTTCGCATGTCCGGCAACGAGGGCGGGCCCAGTGGGAAGGAACCGGTCGGAGCGTGCCGAAGGACGACGTCATCGAGGTCGAGGGAACGGTGGTCGAGCCGTTGCCGAACGCCATGTTCCGGGTGGAGCTGGAGAACGGGCACAAGGTGTTGGCCCACATCTCGGGGAAGATGCGGATGCACTACATCCGGATCCTCCCCGGCGACCGGGTCAAGGTGGAGCTGTCGCCGTACGACCTCACGAGGGGTCGCGTGGTGTACCGGTTCAAATAGGCGAGAAGATGAAGGTCAGACCATCGGTGAAGAAGATGTGCGACCGGTGTCGGGTGATCCGGCGCCGCGGCGTCGTGATGGTCATCTGCTCGAACCCGAGACACAAGCAGCGGCAAGGCTAGGAGGGCCATGGCACGGATCGCAGGCGTTGACCTCCCGCGGGACAAGCGGCTCGACATCGCGCTTCGCTACATCTACGGTATCGGTCCCACGCGGGCGTTCCAGATCGTCACGGGCGCCGGCGTCGAGGGCGGCACGAAGGTCCGCGACCTCTCCGAGGACGAGGTCAGCCGGATCCGCGCCTTCATCGACCAGAACGTGAAGGTCGAGGGAGACCTGCGGCGCGAGGTCGCCCAGGACATCAAGCGCAAGATCGAGATCGGCTCCTACCAGGGCATCCGGCATCGCCGGTCGCTCCCCGTCCGCGGTCAGCGCACGCACACGAACGCGCGCACCCGGAAGGGCCCGAAGAAGACGATCGCCGGGAAGAAGAAGACCCAGGCGAAGAAGTAGCGGACGGACGAGAGGACCCACGGCACCATGGCGAAGCCCAAGGCGAAGAAGGCCCGGCGTCGGGAGAAGAAGAACGTCGTCCACGGCCAGGCGCACATCAAGTCGACGTTCAACAACACGATCGTCACGATCACCGACCTGCAGGGGAACACATTGTCCTGGGCGAGCGCCGGGAACGTCGGCTTCAAGGGCTCCCGGAAGTCCACGCCATGGGCTGCGCAGCTCGCCGCCGAGAAGGCGGCTCGCCAGGCCCAGGAGCACGGCCTCCAGAAGGTCGACGTGTTCGTGAAGGGGCCGGGCTCGGGACGCGAGACGGCGATCCGCTCGCTCGCGGCCACGGGGCTCGAGATCTCGGGCATCCAGGACGTCACGCCGGTGCCGCACAACGGCTGCCGGCCACGCAAGCGCCGCCGCGTGTAGCGGCGGACCCACCCGGCGCCGAGGGGGCGACCGGGACGCACCACGGGCGGGGAAGGAATGGATGATCCCCCGTCGAAGGAGGAAGCACCGTGTTCATCGTTGCGAGACCACAGATCTCCGAGCGCGAGATCTCGCCCATCCGTTCCCAGTTCACGATCGAGCCGCTGGAGCCGGGTTTCGGCTACACGGTCGGCAACTCGTTGCGCCGGACGCTACTGTCTTCGATCCCCGGCGCCGCGATCTCCCAGGTCCGGATCGACGGCGTGCTGCACGAGTTCGCGACGATCCCGAAAGTGAACGAAGACGTCACCGACATCATCCTGAACCTGAAGGAGCTCGTGATCCGCTCCGACGT
>DASQTT010000083.1:0-5946 GCA_035641735.1 Actinomycetota bacterium
GTCGAGGCGATCGCCCACCATCACCGCCGAGCGCGCTGCGACGCCGGCCGTCCGGACGCTCAGCTCGAACAGGGCGGGATCGGGCTTGCCCACGCCGAGCTCGTCGGAGACGCCCCAGACCTCGAAGAAGCCGTCGAGACCGTCACGGGCGAGCGCCGACCGCACCTCTCCGGGCTGGTTCGCGATCACGCCGAGCCGGTACCGGCCCCGCAGCTCCTCCAGGCACGGCACGACGTCGTCGTAGCGAGCGGTGGGCGGGTAGTGCCAGTAGCGGGCGGCGAGTCGTTCAAGCTCCCGCAGGTCGGCGCCGGGGAGGAATCGAGCCGTCAGCTTGCGACGGAAGGAACCCGACTGCTCGGTGCGTGCGCGGGTGTACGCCTCGTCGAACTCCTCGTCGGTGAATCGCGCGCCAGCGTCGCGCAGCGCGCGGTGCCAGGCGCGGGCGTACACCGTGTCGTCGTACAGGACCCCGCCGATGTCGAGGAAGACGATCTCGATCCCCATCGACCTCGACTGTACGTGAGGGGCGGGCGGGGAGAGCCCGCTCAGCGCCCGGCACGGCGCCGGAGCTCGGCGTAGGTGTCGGCGTCCGTCCGCTCGGTCCCGAGGCGATAGCCGTAGCGCTCGCCGTGACAATCGGACGCGGACGTCGCCACGAGACCCAGTCGCCGGGCGAGGGTCGCGTAACGCTCCCGCGCCGCCTCGTCGTGATCGGGATGCCAGACCTCGAGCCCGACCATGCCCTCGTCCGCCATCCGCTCGATCAGCTCCTCCGGCACGCTGTCGCTGCCGCGCCACATCCCGGGATGCGCGAGCACGCACGCGCCGCCCGCCGATCGGATCAGGTGCAGCGCCCGCGTCGGGTCGAGCGCGTGCTTCGGTACGTAAGCCGGGCCGTCGTCGGAGATGTACCGCTCGAACGCCTCGGTCTCCGTGGCCACGATGCCGGCCTCGACCATGGCCTGGGCGACGTGCGGCCTCGCGATCGTCTGGCCTCCGGCGATCTCGCGGACCCGGTCGAAATCGACGTCGTATCCGAGCTCCTGCAGCTTCTCGACGATCAGCTCGCCGCGGCGTAGGCGCGTCGCCGTCAGCCGGTCGAGCTCGTCGTTCACCGCCGGATCGGCCGCGTCCACCCAGTACCCGAGGATGTGCAGACTCGCTCCGTCGTGCTCCGCGGAGAACTCGATCCCCGGGACGAGCTCGAGACCGAGCCACTCCGAGGCCGACGTCGCCTCGGACAGTCCCTCGAACGTGTCGTGGTCCGTCAGCGCGATCCCGACGAGATCCCGCGCGGCCGCGAGCGACATCACCTCCGCGGGCGTGAGCGTCCCGTCGGAGCGGTTCGAGTGCGCGTGCAGGTCGTAGCCCTCGGGCATCGCGACTGAGCCTGTCAGACGGTCCACGAGCCCGTCACGGAGCCGGCGCGACCAGCGCGCGGTCGACGTCGGCGAGGGTCGCGCAGCCGGTGAGGGTCATCGCGTTCTCGAGCTCGGCTCGGAGGATCCCGAGCACACCCGTCACGCCGGCCTCTCCCTCCGCGGCAAGGCCCCACACCGCGGCCCGGCCGATCAGGATCGCGGACGCGCCGAGCGCGAGCGCTTTCAGCACGTCGGTCCCGCGACGCACCCCGCCGTCCATCAGGACGGGGAGACGGCCGTCGACGGCCTCGACGACCTCCGGGAGGGCGTCGAGGCCGGCCGGACAGCCGTCGAGCTGCCGGCCGCCGTGGTTCGACACGACGACGGCGTCCGCGCCGTGCTCAACGGCGCGGACGCCGTCCTCGGCCCTGAGGATCCCCTTCACCAGCACGGGCAGGCCGGGCGCGTGGTCCCGGATGAACGAGAGGTGATCCCACGAGAGCGCCGGCTCGTACTCGAGCTCCTCCTGGTCGAGGCCGACCGGCACCGTGAGTCCGCTGCGGGTGTCGCGGTGGCGGATCCCGAGGACGGGAAGATCGACGGTCCAGCAGATCGCGTCGAAGCCGGCGTCCACGACGCGCCGGATCAGCTCCGCCGACCGGCCCACGTCCGAATAGAGGTACAGCTGCCACCACGTCGTCCCCGAGCCGGCCGCCGCGACCTCCTCGAGGTGTTCGGCGGCCGTCGACGAGATCACGGCGACGGTGCCGGCGCGCGCCGCCGCGCGGACCGTCGCGAGCTCGCCGTCGGGATGCGCGCGCCGCTGGAACGCCCAAGGCGCAACGAGGATCGGCATCGAGAGCGGGGCACCGAGGACCGTGGTCGACGGATCCACGCTCGCGATCCCCTGCAGGACGCGAGGACGGAGCACCCATCGGTCGAAGGCACGAACGTTCTCGGCCAGCGTCCGCTCGTCGCCGGCCCCGCCCGCGTAGAAGTCGTAGACGTCGGCCGGGAGCTTCGACTTCGCCACCGGTTCGTAGTCGTCCACCTGCAGGTACGGGGAGCCGGCCATCGCCGGCGAAGCCTATCCGTCCCCCCGGAGGTTTTGCGTTTGGCTGCTTGCCTACCGCACCCCGGCTATCGTGAGGCCGTGGCGCGGATCACGGTCTTCGGGGCCGGGACGATGGGCACGGCGTTCGCGATGCACGCGGCACGGCTGGGCCTCCCTACTGCGCTGTGGGCGAACGAGCACGACCTCGCCGCCTACGCGGCGATGCGCGACGAGCGCCGGCATCCGCTCCTGCCCGAGCACCTGCCCGACGGCGTCCACCTGCACGGGCCGAACGAGCTCGACCTCGCCGCGCGCGACGTCGAGATCGCCGTGATGGCGGCGAACCATTCCGGCGCCCGCTCGCTCGCCGGGATGGTGCGCACGTCCGTCGGCCGGGCCCGCTTCGCGATCTCGGTCGCGAAAGGCCTCGAACCCGGGAGCGGGAAGCGGATGAGCGAGGTCTACACGGAAGAGCTCGACGGGCCCGAGGTGGTCGCCGTGGCCGGACCCTGCCTCGCCCGCGAGCTCGCCGAGCACCTGCCGACGGCCGCCGTGTGGGCCGCCGGCTCGGATGACCTCGCGGAGCAGGCCGGCAAGCCGTTCGACGACGATCGGTACCAGCTCACGTTCACCGACGACGTCGTCGGGGTCGAGCTCTCCTCGATGATGAAGAACGTGGCCGCGATCGGCTCGGGGATCCTCGACGGCATCGGCAAGGCCGCGGGGATCGACTATCAGAACGCGAAGGCCGCCCTCTTCACCAAGGCCGCGCGCGAGATCGTCGAGCTCGTGACCGCGGGCGGCGGCCGCCCGGAGACGGCGATCGGACTCGCCGGGATCGGCGACCAGCTGGTCACGAGCCTGGGCGGGCGGAACCGGCTGTACGGGGAGCTGGTGGGCGCCGGCGGTCCGCCCGACGACACGCTGCTGGAGCTGGAGGGCCGAGGCCTGACGGTCGAGGGAGTCGACTCGACGCGGGACGTTCGCCGCCTCGCGAACGAGCTGGAGCTCGAGCTGCCGTACCACGAGGCGATCTACCGGGTCCTCTTCGAGGACGCCGTGCCCAGCGAGATCCTGGAGGTGCTTCGATGACGAACCGCGTCCGCCCCGACCGGAACCTCGCGATGGAGCTCGGCCGCGTGACCGAGGCGGCGGCCCTCGGCGCCGGGCGATGGATCGGCCGCGGGGACAAGATCGCGGCCGACCAGGCCGCGGTCGACGCGATGCGCCACATGATCGACTCGGTCTCGATGGACGGCGTCGTCGTGATCGGCGAGGGCGAGAAGGACGAGGCGCCGATGCTGTACAACGGCGAGACGGTCGGGAACGGGACCGGGCCGGCCGTGGACGTCGCCGTCGATCCGATCGACGGGACGCGATTGACGAGTGTGGGACAGCCGAACGCCGTCTCGGTGCTCGCCCTCGCCGAGCGCGGCACGATGTTCTTCCCCGGCGTCGCGGTCTACATGGAGAAGGTCGCCACCGGCGCCGAGGCGGCCGATGCGATCGACGTTACCGCGCCTCCGGAAGAGAACGTGCGGCTCGTCGCGAAGGCGAAGGGGATCCGGCCGGAGGAGGTCACCGTGATGATCCTCGATCGCCCGCGTCACGAAGCGATGATCGCCGCGGTCCGCGACGTCGGGGCGAGGGTGTTCCTGATCACCGACGGCGACGTCGCCGGCGCGATCTCGGCCGCGGCGCCACGAACGGGGGTCGATCTCCTGATGGGCATCGGCGGCACCCCGGAGGGCGTCGTCGCGGCGGCGGCCCTGAAGTGCATGGGCGGTGCGATCCAGGGACGGCTCTCGCCGCGGAACGAGGAGGAGCGCGACGCGCTGCTCGCCGCGGGGCTCGACCCCGAACGGGTGCTGTTGACCGACGATCTCGTCTCGGGCAAGGACGTCTTCTTCGCGGCCACCGGCATCACGGACGGATCCCTGTTGCGCGGGGTTCGGTACTGGCCCGACGGAGCCACGACGTATTCGCTCGTGATGCGATCGCGGTCCGGCACGATCCGCTGGGTCGAGGCCGAGCATCGCTTCGAGAAACTCGAAGGGATCTCAGGCGTCGACTACCGGCGATGAGCGAACCGGCAACCCGAAGCCGAAGTGTGTTCCGATAGGGTCGAACGACAGATCCCGGAGGGAGACCACCCATGGCCGAGAAGACCATCGTCGTGTGCGACGTATGCGGCAAACCTGCAACGGAGATGGTGACGATCAAGACCGCGCGCGGGAACTACGTGAAGGATCTCTGCGCGCAGCACGTGAGCGAGCTGACCGCCGGCGCGCGGAAGCCGCGACCGGGACGACCGCGGAAGATGGCCTCGGGGGCGACCGCCGAAACACCGCGTCGTCGAGGCCGCCCGCGGAAGACGTCCGCGGCCGCGAACGGTCGCCGGAAAGCGTCGGGGACGTCGAACGGTCGGAGGAAGAAGTCGACCCGTCGGAAGACGTCGGGCCGGAGGAAGGCTCAGACGTCGTCGTCCAGCTGAGCCCGGTACACGCCCTTCCCCACCCGGACGATCGCGCCCTCGCGGGCGAGCTCTTGGAGCGCGCGCTGGACGGCTCGGCGGACGTCAGGATGCTCGAAGGGATCGAGGTATCCGCCCCGGAGGGCGAGATCCTGGATGCGGGTCCAGTGGAGTGGCTCATCGCGTTCGCGCACGACCCGGAGGACGGCGTCCCGAGGCTCCATCATGCTTTCCGCAGCGGCCGGATCACCTGTTCCGCGAAGAGCTCGACCTGCTCGGGTTCGTGGATCGCGAACGGCAGCACCCACGGCGCGACGATCAGCTCCTCGACGCCGAGATCCTCGAACGCGGCCACGCGTTCGAGGATCTCGTCGGGCGTCCCGGAGAGCGTGTCGGCCCGCCACGAAGAGAAGTCCTCGCCGGCCATCGCGTCACCCGGGGCGGCGGCGCGAGCCCGCTCGAAGGCGGCCTGCGCCGCCCGCCCGTCCTCACCGATCACCGAGTAGAGGCCGATCGAGCGCCGGAACGTCGACGGATCCCGGCCCGCTTCCCCGCAGGCGCGACCGATCTCGTCCACCTTCGCGGAGTAGGCGCCCGGCGACATCCGCCACACGACGTTCCAGCCGTCGGTCCGGCGAGCGGCGAGCCGGAGCAGGCGAGGGCCCCCCTTCCCGCCGACCCACAACGCCGGCAGCGCTTCCGGGCGCGGCTGCAGCACCGCATCCTTCAGGTGCACGGTCGGCCCGTCGAACGTGACCGGGCCGCCTTCGAAGAGCGCGAGGAGCACCTCGACGGTTTCCTCGAGGATCGAGTACCGCTCCCCCGCGGTGCCGAAGCGGTAGCCGAACGCGTCGAACTCCTCGCGGAGCCAGCCGGCGCCGAGCCCGAGATCGAGACGGCCCCCGGCCAGCCGGTCGAGCGTCGCCGCGGCCTTCGCGAGGATCGGGGCGGGCCGGAACGACGCGCAGAGAACGAGCGTCCCCAGCCGGACGCGCTCGGTCCGTGTGGCGATCGCGGCGAGCGTCGTGAGCGGCTCGAGCGAGGGGATCGGCGTGGGG
>DASQTT010000084.1:0-6301 GCA_035641735.1 Actinomycetota bacterium
GTCGTAGAGGTAGTCGGTGCTCCCCGCCGCGATGTCCAGACTTGGCGAAGACGAGAGATCGTCGCGAGCACCCGCCAGACCGTCCATCACGCAGCGGAACCCTGCACCGTCGAACATGATCGCGAAGCACGCATCCACGGCGGTGAACAGCTCCTGCGGCCGCGTCCACCGACGCCCGCCGTCGAATGACCTGATCAGGATGTGCTTCCCGGCGCCGGGCGTGCCGACAGCGAACTGGTTCGCCATCACATACACCACGCCATCGCTGTCCGTACGGATGGTGCACCCCGAGCGACCGAAGCCCTTCTTCGGGTTGAACGGGTTGTTCGTGGCGTCCGTCACCTGCTTCTCACGCCAGCTGTCGCCTCCATCGGTGGACGTCGCGACCTTGAGCGGCGTGGGCAGGGCGTTCCCGGAGCTGAAGCTCCGGAACGAGGCCCAGCAGACGTAGGCATTGCCGAAGAACGGGCTGTCCTCGTTCTGGTCGACCCAGATCTGCTCCTTGTCGCTGAACGTCGTGGACGCCTGCTTGCTCACGACGACCGGTGGGAACCAGCTGGCCTCGCTCCGAACCAAGCTGTTGGCTTCGGCCGGCGTATCCACGTTCGGCGGAACGTCCATCCGCGATACGGCGATCGCCTCGAACCCCTTGAAGGGGGCGGTCTCACTCACCGTCGAGGCGGCTGTCAGGTTCGCGTAGTACAGACGCGATCCGTTGGACCAGGAGAAATCCCCACTCCCATCCGGACGCGGGCCGAAGACGACCGCCGGATCTCCATCGGACACCATGCCGGCGTCGTCGTAGTGCGGCAGCGTCCCGATCGGGCCGGGGTGGGCCACGCAGAGCGGATCTGAGTCGCCGACCACCCCCAGGCAGTCGCGTGCCGTGAGGCCGCTGTAGGTCGGCTGGATCCAACTGTCGCCGGAGTCGAAGGAGAACTGGATGCCCGATCCGCCGACGTTCGTGGTGAACGGACAGTCGGTATCCGGGCCTGCGTTGCACGCTTCCATGTCGATGTTGTCGTTCGCCCCGGCGGCGACCAGCCACGGACGGGCGGGATCGATCGCTACCGCAGGTTCGTTCTGCTTGTTCTGCGAGAACACGTTGTCCCTGCTCCCCACGGTGACCTCGGTATCACCGTCGTGCACGGCACTCGCAGGGATCGCCTGCAGGCCGAGGAGCAGAGAGATCGCCGTGACCCCGAGGATTCCGGCGATCAGCCTGGATCTCCTCATGCGTCGACCTCCCTCTTGAATGAGCCCGGTTCCGGTCCGGACCTCTCTCGAAAGCTAGGCCTTCGCCAGGACCCATGTCACAACTCATGCGGTAGAAGGCAAGACGGCGCCGAATCAGACCGTTTCCGGTTCGCGTCGACCGGCCAGCCCGCCCGTTTCCTTCACCGCCGCGTGTCCACCGAGCCCGCGGGCACGACGACTGCTCCTCGCCGTATCCACGAACCGGCACGCGCTCCCATCTGACCAGCGCGTTCGCTGGCGCCGGACTCGGGGTACGGATCTCGACGTGGACGGATCGAACAGCACCGGCAGGAAGATTTTCGGGGTCGTGGCCATCGTCGCGGGTCTCGGAATCATCGTCGCGGCCTTGATGGGAGTCGAACTCTCGTGGGTCGTCCTTGCTCTCATCCCGATCGTCGTCCTCGGCTATTGGTCGTATCACCGGAGGGTCGTGCGTCCAGCTTCAGAGACACCTGATCCTCCTACGGGAACCGACTCGGGGTAGTACCGGTTCGCGGGATGCGGTTGGCGACGCTCGTTCCGTAGCCGCTCAGCAGTCGCTCAGCGGCCGGCCTTCGATCAGTCGATGTCGCTGTACGTGGACTCGGCTCCGCAGTGCAGGCGTGTGAACAGGTAGGCCGTCGGCGAACCGTTAGCGTCGAGGCCCTCGACATACTCATCAACTTGCTCGCCCGGCCAATCGAAGGCGCGGAGTTCGTCGCGCACGGCCATGAGCGCGTCAGGGTGCTGCCCTATCTCCGGATGCCCGATGCGGCCTCGATACGCCATCGCATCGTCGCAGTGGACGAGCCAATGGTCATCGTGCCAGGCGGTGAAACCGGGTGTCCGGTGCAGCACCACATCCTGGATCGGCGGGGCGAGCCCAACTAGGGGGGACGGGTTGGTGAACTGGCAAGACTGCCGCGCGGCCGCCATCCCGTCGGCGATGCACCTCGGCACACGCCACGGACTTCCATCACCGCGTAGACCGGCCCGCGATACAGCCACCCATATGACGGCGACAGGAGACGCATGGGTCATCCGTTCGCTCGATCTCGCCCGAACGCACCGGGTCTGGGTGGTAGCGGAAGGTCGGCAGGCGGTTCACTCTGTCAAGAGTGTGGCTCAACCTTGGCGCGGCGTCTCCAACGCGCCAAGAAGGTCGAGGCCGAGCGAGCGGCAGCGGAGCGCGCCTGCGACGACGAGAGTCGGGACCTCTCAGGACAGCTCAGAAGCGTGCACGATCGCGTCGCCCACGCGGGCTCGCGGGTTCGAATCCCGTCGTCGCTCCGAGAAAGTCGCAGGCACGGGCTGGGTGTTCCACGTCGTGCCTTTCGGAGATCGTCGTCAGGCCGGAACTATCCCGAACTCCGCCAGGAAGGCCAATACGGATGCGATGTCGATCCGCTGGGTCATGTCGTTCGACCGGCAGATCGCATCGCCCCAGCTGGTCACCGAGACGATCATCAGCGTGTCCTCCCAGAACTGCGGACCTCCGGAGTCACCGAAGCACGTACCGCCCGTACCCGTGGCGTTCGGGTTCGCCTGGAGATGGAGGTTGTTCTGGTTGAGTCCTCCGTAGGGCGACTCCGTGAAGCGACGGACCAGATCGAAGGTGATGGTCGACGGGGGAGAGCCGGGCACGCCGCCATAGCCGACCGACACGAACACGTCATCCTGGATCTCGCCGGCGGCCTTGAGGTCCGACAGGAACCCTTCGCTCGCGATCGTGGGGTACTCGCTGAGCCTGACTCGCTTGTCGAGGACGACGACCCCCACGTCGTTCGACAGGGTGTTCGGATCGTAGTCCGGGCTCGTGTACGGGGTGCCCGAGATCCCGGTGGGGTTCTCGCGGAAGTCCTCGGGCACCGTCACGTCGAAGTACGCGTACGCCAGCGCCGCCCCGTCCGTGCAGTGTCCGGCCGTGAGGACCACCGTGGGGGACACGAGCGTGCCGGTGCAGCGATGCATGTACTCACCTTCGGCGTCGTAGAAAGCCAGCAACCCCACGAACGGGTAGTCGTTCCCGGTGTCGACCTCCCCGCCGGCGATCGCGCCGGCCGGCGTGGGCAGGAGCGTCAACGAGAGCAGGGTCGTCAGGAACAGCAGCAGCCGCTTCATGGTTCCTCCCCAGTCAGATCAGGCTCAGTGGGGCCGTTACCCCGCCCATGACGTCTGAAACCCTCCGCCGGCGATCGTCCAGGCGGGCGAAGGCCGTTCGAGCTGGTCGAGCGCGAGGACGCGGCGGAGGGACGACAGACGGGGCTACATGCGGAACCAGACCTCGGTGCCACCCTCCGTCCGCCGGACGCCCCACTCCGAAGACAGCCGCTCGATCATGTTGACGCCGAATCCGTGGCCGCGGATGACCTCGTCTTCCGGGTCGAAGCCGGGACCCTGATCCAACACCGATACCTGCAGACCTTCTTCTTCGACGGTGATGCTCATCTCGATCGGCTCCTTGCCGTGGCGAGCAGCGTTGGTGGCAGCCTCCGAAGTCAGGAGCACGGCGTCATCCATGTTCACCGACACATCCTGATCGTTCAGCGCCTCCCACAGGAACCAGCGGGCCTCCGCCGGCGCCGCGGGGCCGGCGCGAAGCGTTCGCGACCAGGAACGTGGTTCCGGCGGATGTGACCCCTCCATCCCCTAGGAGATACCCACGCAGCCGTCTACGACGTCTCTGCGGAGGTTCCTAAGAGATCCCTCATGTTTGCCTGCACGACCGGGTCCGTCGGCTGTCTCGCTCCTCATCGGGCGGGGGTAGCCGGTGTCGGCCGATCTGGCACCGACGGCGGATGCCGTAAGACACTGGCCCGTGTCGAGGGCGAACTTGCCGGGTAGTGGGGAGACATGTCTCCAGGCGTCGGCGGGGCCTTCTCGTCACCGCGACGACGCTGTTCGTGACGTCACCGCCTCCACGCGTCTTCGGTGGGGGCGGCGCTTCGATGCGCACGTGCACCGTGGGGCTGGCGGTGCTCTCGCTGATGGCGGCCGCGTGTGCCCCGGAGGACGACCGATCTGATACGCCCGCCGAGTACCGGACCGCGGCGAACTGCCTCCAGGTGAACCGAGACTACCTCTACGTCCGAGGCGCGAACCTGGCCATCCGCGCCCTCACCGTGGCCACCGGGGATCCGGCCTTCCCGCCGTGGTGGGAGGGGGGAACCACCGACGAGCATCCCGAGTGGAAGTTGAACGATCCATACCTCGGTCAGGGCTATGAGGGCGCCCTCACGTTCGAGGTCGCCGAGCGCCTCGGCTTCACCGAGGACCAGGTCCAGTTCGTCCCGCTGGGCGACCGCGCGTCGTTCGCCCCCGGCGAGATGGACTTCGACTTCGCGCTCCGGCAGATCTCGGCTCCCGCGGAGCACATGGAAGGCGTGGACTTCAGCGAGGGGTACTACGAGGTGAAGCAGGCGCTCGTGGCGGTGCGAGGTTCGCCGATCGCCGGCGCGACGTCGCTCGAGGAGCTTAAGGACGCTGCGCTGGGAGCATCGATCGGCACGACGAGCCTCGACTACATCGCGGACAGCATCCAGCCGAGCGCGCCCCCGACCGCTTATGACGATCTCAGCGCGGCCGTCCGGGGCCTGAGGACCGGACGGGTCGAGGGGCTCGTGGCGGACCTGCCGAGCGCGTCCTACATCGCGGAGGAGCAGATCCCCGAAGGTGTGATCGTCGGCCGGCTGCCGACCGCCGGCTCGCCGGAGCACTTCGCGATGGCCTTCGAGGAGGGAAGCACGATCGTGGAGTGCGTTGACCTGGCCCTCGAGGAGATGAAGAGCGATGGCACCCTCGATGAGATCCGCCGGGAGTGGCTCGCGGACGAGACCAACGCGCCGTTGATCGAGAGCTAGGGCACAAGCCATTCGGGCATGCGTCGGAACCGTGGCGGGCTAGTCGCGGTGCGGCGTGGGATCGAGGATGATCGGCTCGATCGGCTCCTGGGAGAAGTCGAACTCCTTCGCGAGGTCGCCGAGGATGTCGACCTCCTCGCGGACCGTGGGCCTCGAGTCCGGACGCCCGTCCGTCTTCGGATCGAGTCGCTGACCATCCAGGAACCGGTCCTCGATCAGCTTGAGGTACGCGTCGAACGAGAGGGTCTGGTGGTCGATGTCCAGGTCGCGGTCGGCCCACGGGCTGATCAGGAGGCCGGGGACGCGGATCCCGTAGCCCCCCTCGTCCACGCGAGGCGGCGGGACGTGGTCGTAGAACCCGCCCCAGTCGTCCCACGTGAGGAAGATCGCCGTGTCGTACCAGAGGTCCGACCGCATCACGGCGTTCACGAGCCTCGTCACGTATGCCTGACCTTCCGTGATCGGGTCGTGGGTGCTCGGGTGTTCGCTGTGCCCGCCCCGGCCGGGGACGATCCAGCTCACCGAGGGGAGCGTCCCTTCCTCGAGCGCCGAGAAGAACTCACCGTGGTCCTTGATGTTCTCGAGCTGATCCGTTTGGTGCACGTCGGTGAAGTAGGCGAGGACGTTCTGTTGCCGCCTCGTACCGCGCTCGAAGCACTCGTCCATGTTGTTCGGCGTGCAAATCACGCCGCCCGCGTAGTACGCCCACGAGACGTCGTTCTTCTTCAGGAGCCAGGTGATGTCGGTCCACGCGAAGATCGGATCCCACTCGTACTCGGGTCGTCCTTCCAACCCATCCGGGAAGTCGAGCTCGGTCTCGCAGCTCATCGGGTCGTACGGGCTCCCGCACTCGGCCGACCACCCCGACACGAGATACAGGTGGGCGGGAAGCGTCCACGAGTCGGTCGGGGCGAACATGCGATCCTGGAGGATGAACTCGTCCGCGTACCTCCAGTAGTTCGGGATCTCGCGCCGGTCGTGATACGACATCGCGTCGGGAACGCGGTCGGGGTCCGGCTTGCGGATGCAGCCCTGCGCGTCCTTCTCCTCGATGCACCGCCGCCACAGCGCGTACAGGAACCCGTCCATCTTGCCGCCGTTGACGGAGATCACCGAAACCTGGTGGTTGTGCGGGCCTCCCTTGTTCACCAGATCGGAGGTATGGAACGGCTTCACGCACCGGGGGAGGAACGGGTCGGGCGCGC
>DASQTT010000085.1:0-12274 GCA_035641735.1 Actinomycetota bacterium
ATGACGAACGCGGCGGCGAGGGCGAGGATCCCGAACGCCGAGCCGCCACCGGGCGTGCGCTTCCCGAAGGAGAGCGTGATCACGGCGCCGGCGAGCGGGAGCAGCGCGATCACCCACGTGTACTCGATCGCCCCGGAGGCCGCGGCAGTGGCCTCGGCTGCCAACACGCCGGCTACCACCGGAGGAGGTTCACCTCGTCGACGTTGATCGACGCCCGGTTCCGGAACAGCAGGATCACGATCGCCAGGCCGATCCCCACCTCCGCCGCCGCCACGGCGATCACGAAGAGCGCGAACACCTGGCCACCGACGTCTTGAAGGACCGACGAAAACGCCACCAGATTGACGTTCACGGCGTTCAGCATCAGCTCGATCGCCATGAGCACCATCACGGCGTTCCGGCGAGCGAGCACTCCGTAGACCCCGGCCGAGAACAGCAGCGCGGCGAACACGAGCAGGAACGGGAGCCGGATCACGTGCCTTCGTCCTTGCGAGCCAGCACGATCGCACCGATCAGCGCGGCGAGGAGCAGGAACGAGATCGCCTCGAAGGGCAGCACGTAGTCCCGGAAGATCGACTCGCCCACGTCCGCCGTAGTGGCCTGCAGCACCCGGAAGGACTCGGCTTCGGCGATCGGGAAGGCCTGGTCGATCAGGAAGACGAGCCCGGCGAACACGCCGGCCGCCACGAGCACCCCCAGCCACCGCTGCTGGTTGTCCAGCGTGTCCCTGCCGATCGGAGCCTTCGTCAGCATCAGGCCGAACAGGAACAGGATCACGATCGCGCCGACGTAGATCAGGATCTGGACCCAGCCGGCGAACTCCGCCCCGAGGAGGAGGAAGGTGGCTCCCACCGAGAGCAGCGCCACGACGAGGTAGAGCGCGGCGTGGACAACGTTGCGGGCCGTGACGACGGCGATCGCGCTGACCGCGCCCACGGCTGCGATCACCGCGAACGCGTACTCCTGGGCGCTCACGAGGCCTCCTCCTCCTCCGGCTCGGCGCCCTCCTCCAACGGCGGCGGCGGCAGGACCGTGTAGGTCCACTCCTCGAGCCGCTCCTTCTCGTGCGTCATCCCGTCGATGTCGTACTCGCCGTACTCGAACTCCGGGCTCCAGAACAGCGCATCGAACGGACAGACCTCCACGCAGATCCCGCAGTACATGCAGAGCGCGTAATCGATCGCGAACCGGTCGAGCACCTTCTGCGACCGGGCCCGGCCGCCGCCCGCGGGGTCGTGGGTCTCCTTGTGCGCGTCGATGTAGATGCACCAGTCGGGGCACTCGCGCGAACACTTGTAGCAGACGGTGCAGTTCGCCTCCTTCAGCGCGATCACGCCGCGGGTGCGGGGCGGCAGGTCGGGCTTCACCCTCGGGTACTGCTGCGTGACGGCGGGCTGCAACATCGTCTTCAGGGTCACGGACAGGCCCTTCGCGAGCCCGAGCCCGGTCCCTCGCTTGCGTCCTTGCTCGGCCACCGTCAGAACGCCACCTTCGCGACCGCGACGCCCATGATCAGCAGGAGCGACAGCGGGATCAGGCCCAGCCAGGAGAACCGCTGGAGCTGGTCCTCCCGGAGCCGTGGGTACGTCGCCCGCAGCCAGATGAACAGGAAGGCGAGCGCACCGATCTTCCCGAGCATCATCAGCGGTCCCGGGATCGGGATCCCCGGAAGGGGCTGGTAGCCGCCGAGGTAGAGCACCGACGCGATCCCCGAGAAGGCGACGATCCCCCCGTACTCCGCCAGCAGGAAGAACGCGAACTTCAGGCCCGTGTACTCGGTGTAAGCGCCGAAGATGATCTCGGAGTCGGCGATCGGCATGTCGAACGGCGGCCGTTGGAGCTCGGCGAAGGCCGCCGCCATGAAGATCACGAACCCGGGGAACTGCGGGATCACGAACCACAGGTCACGCTGCGCCTCGGCGATCCCGATCATCGAGAGCGTCCCGGCCTGCATCACGATCGCGGCCGCAGCGATCACCAGCGGGAGCTCGTAGGCGATGAGCTGTGCGGCCGCTCGCAGCGCGCCGATCAGCGAGAACTTGTTCGCCGACGCCCAGCCGGCCATCAAGATCCCGATCACCGAGACGCTCGACATGGCCAGCACGAAGAAGATCCCGATGTCGAGGTTCTCCGCGAACCACGAGTCGCTGAGCGGCAGCACGACCAGGATCGCGATGTACGGGATCATCGCCACGGCCGGCGCCAGCGAGAACACGTTGCGGTCCGCAGCGGCCGGGATCACGTCCTCCTTCTGGATGAACTTCACGCCGTCGGCGACGAGCTGCGCCCAGCCGTGGAACCGGCCGGCCTCCATCGGGCCCAGACGCGCCTGCATGTGGGCAAGCCCCTTGTGCTCGACGTAGCCGACCCCGAGCGGCACGATCAGGAAGAACGCCACCACCGCGATCGTCTTCAAGAGCAGGACGATCCAGAAGTTCGAGAAGAGCTGATCGAAGACCGAGGTGCCCGCCTGCGCGAGGATCACTCCTCGTCCTCCAGGTCCTCGCCTTCGACGGCGCCCGGCCACGGCTTGGCCTCACGGCTCATCAACGGGAAGTCCTTGCGGAGGGGCGCCCCTTCGAACGGCTCGGAGAGCAAGAGCTTGACCTGCTTCGGGTGGCCTTCGAAGCGGATGCCGAACATCTCCCGCGTCTCGCGCTCGTGCCAGTTCGACGTCGGGAAGAGGTCCGAGACCGTGGGGCACACGGGGTCGTCGTGCGGCAGACGTCCCTGTACCGCTCCGTCGTCACCGTGGCCACGGCGTGGCCGTGCTGCTCGACGAGGTCGAGGACGTCTCGTCCGAACCGAGCTCGCAGGCGCGATCCCAGTTCGTCAGGAGACAGCGCTGTGCCCACTCGCCCACTTCTCCTGGATGTCCTCGTGCTTGATCTTCTCCTGGAGCTTCACGATCCCGTGCAGCAGGGCCTCGGGACGGGGCGGGCAGCCCGGCACGTACACGTCGACCGGGACGATCTGGTCGACGCCCTTCGTGACGGCGTACGAGTCCCAGTAAGGACCGCCGCAGTTCGAGCAGGAGCCGAACGAGATCACGTACTTCGGATCCGGGATCTGGTCGTAGACGCGCTTCAGTGCGGGCGCCATCTTGTCGGTGAGGGTTCCGGCGACGACCAGCAGGTCCGCCTGGCGCGGGCCGTGGGCGAAGGGGATCACGCCCAGGCGGATGAAGTCGTGCTTCGAGGTCGAGGTGGCGATCAGCTCGATCGCGCAGCAGGCGAGGCCGAAGTTCATCACCCAGAGGGAGTAGCGGCGACCCCAGTTGAGCAGGAACTTCACGGGCATGATCTTCGGCAGTGGCGTCTTCTCCGTGATCAGGCCCATCGGACGACCCCCTTCCGCCACGCGTACAGCAGGCCGGCGCCCAGGATCG
Source organism: Actinomycetota bacterium (assembly GCA_035641735.1). GTDB lineage: Bacteria > Actinomycetota > UBA4738 > UBA4738 > HRBIN12 > JAJNBA01. Next base: position 3,389 of record DASQTT010000085.1, read on the forward strand.
CGATGAAGATGCCCATCTCGATCACGGCGGCCCAGCCCAGGGACTCGAACACGCGCGCCCACGGGAACAGAAAGACGGCCTCGACGTCGAAGATCACGAAGAGGAACCCGAAGACGTAGTAACGGATCTGGCTCTGCGACCAGCCCTCGCCCACGGGATCGATCCCGCATTCGTAGGTGGTCAGCTTCTCGCGGAGCGGTCGGTGCGGGGCGATCAGGCGAGCCGCGCCGAAGGCGACGGCGACGAGGATCGCCCCCGCGGCCACGACCGCCAGCACGACACCGTAGGACGAGTAGTAGTCAGGCACGCTTGTGAAGACTTTCCCGAGCGCGGATCCTAGCAGGATCCATCAGGCCACTTCCCCGGCGCCGCAACGCGCCGCGAGGTAGCGCGCGAGCTGCACCAGCGCGTGTTGCGCGGGCCCCTCCGGCAGCCGCTCCGCGAGCGCGACCGCGCGCCCGACCTCGGCGCGGACGGCCGCTCTGGCGTGCTCGATCGCTCCCCCGGCGGTCACGATCCCCAGGGCCCGGTCGAGCAGCTCGCCGTGCGGACCGGCCTGGAGGATCCGCGCGAGCTCCTCCCGGTCCGGCGACCGCTCGAGCGCGTGCAGGACGGGGAGCGTGTACACGCCCTCCTTGAGGTCGACCCCGGGCTCCTTGCCCAGCTCGAGCTGGCTCGACGTGAGATCCATGATGTCGTCGGAGAGCTGGAAGGCGAGACCGAGCGACCCGCCGAAGTCCTCCAGGACGTCGACGTGCTCGGAGGTGGCGTCGGACATCATCCCCCCGAGCCGGCACGACGTCGCGATCAGCGCCGCGGTCTTGCGGCGGATCACCTCGAGGTACTTGTCCTGCGTCTGGTCCAGGCGGCGGGCGGTGTCCACCTCGCGGATCTGGCCGTCGCAGAGCACGCCGATCGTCTGCGCGAGGATCCGGCAGACCTCCGGGCCGAGCTCGGTGCTGATCTCAGAGGCCTTGGCGAACAGGTAGTCGCCGGTCAGGATCGCCACCGTGTTGTCCCAGCGGGCGTTCGCGGACGGCACGCCGTGGCGAGCTCCGGCCTCGTCGATCACGTCGTCGTGGTACAGCGTGGCCACGTGCACCAGCTCCAGGGCGACGGAGGCCGGGATCAGGCGCGGGTCCGTCGGGTCGCCGAAGTAGCCGGAGAGCAGCGTGAGCATCGGGCGGATCCGCTTGCCCCCGGCGGAAAGCAGATAGGTCGCCGTCGTCGCGAGGAGCTCCGATCCGGCCCCCTCGAGGGACTTGCGGAGGGCCTCCTCGACCCGGTCGAGCCGGGCCCGGATCTCGGATTCCAGAGCGGCGTCGGGAGGCTCGAGGCCCGGGATCACCCGACGGCTCATCGAGGTCCTTCCGACCGCCGTCGCCGTGTCCGCACCGCCGTCCCCCTCGGGCACCGATCGCTCGTGAATGTTTTCACGAGCAGCCTATCGCGGGCCGGTGGAACCTTCTCGGCCCGCGAGACGTCACAGGTTCGCGGTCGGCGGCATGGACCGCGGGAGCCGCTGCAGCGGTTCCCGAGTTGGCGTACGGTTGCGCCAGACGAAAACAGGGGGTGGATCCGATGGGAGCAACCCGGCGTGGTGGCTTGCGCCTCGTAACCTTGGGTGTAGCGGTAGCGGTTCTGCTGGGTGGTGCGCTGACGGTTCCGACGGTCGCGCAGGTCGCATCCTGTAGCTCCCCGCCCGACATCGTCCCGGTCGCCGATCTGGCGGCCGGCGACATGGGGACCGGCTGGACCGTGGTCGAGGGCACCGACCCGGTCTCGTTCGACGTGGAGATCCTGGGGGTCATCCCCGACGGGATCTCGCTCGGCGTGGACTTCATCCTCGTCCGCGTCTCCGGTCCGGTGATCGACCAGACGGGCGGGATCGCGTTCGGGTTCTCGGGTTCCCCGGTCTACATCGACGGCGACCTCGTCGGCTCGATCTCCTACGGTTTCTTCGGCGCCGATCAGACGTACGGCGGCGTGACACCTGCGGAGAGCATGGTCAAGCTGTTCGATTACCCGGACGGGACCGCGGCGCTCGGCGCCACATCGACGCGCCAGGCGAGCTTCGCGCAGAAGGTCCGGCTCCCGGAGCGTGTGCGGGAGCGGGCGGCGAGGACCGCCGAAACGAGCGTCTCGGAGATCCCGACGAACGCGAAGCCGCTGCGGGTCCCGGTCGCGGTGTCCGGGCTGAACGATCGTGGGTTCCGCAAGTTCTCGAAGACGCTCCGGCTCGCCGGGCTGAAGGTCACCCCATACCGGGCCGGGGCCGCGAGCGTCGGACCCCTCGCGACGACCCCGATCGAGGCCGGGGACGCCGTCGCCGGAGCGCTGAGCGTTGGCGACCTCACGTTCGCCGGCGTCGGCACCGCCACGGCCGTGTGCGACGACCTCGTGTTGGCGTTCGGTCATCCCTTCTTCTGGGACGGCCCTGCCGGCGAGTTCCCGATGGCGATGTATGGAGCGAACGTCGTGACGGTCGTGCCGGACCCGAGCCAGGTATTCGGGGCATTCAAGATCGCGAACATCACCGATCTCCACGGGATCATCGACCAGGACCGCCTGACCGGGATCCGCGGTGTGGAAGGCGTCGAACCGTCGTCGGTGCCGGTCACGAGCATCGTGTCCAGCCCCGATCTGGCCAACATCAGGAACGGCGAGACCACGATCTTCCGACAGGAGATCGGCGGCTTCCCGCTCGTGCCGGACATCGCCGCGTTCCACCTGCTCGGGAACGAGGACGCCGTGTTCGACCGGATCGGTGACGGGTCGGTGGCCCTGGAGTTCACGGTCGAGGGACTCGGTCCTGACGGAACGCCGTTCAGCCTGACCAGGCCGAACCTCTTCTTCTCCGATTTCGATGCCTCGTTCGAGAGCATCTTCGAGATGTATTCGTTCCTGTTCGAGATCATGGAGAACCCGTTCGGCGAGGTGTTGATCACGAGCGTCGACATGACCGCGTCGATCACCCAGGAGCACCGCGTCTCCGAGATCACGAGGGTGGAGTCCTCGAGCTCGCTCCAGCCCGCTCTCCGCGAGCGGGAGCGGCTCCGGGTTCGCCGGGGCGACACGATCGAGCTCCAGGTCTTCCTTCAGCGGGAGGGTTCGGTCGAGGAGGACGTCGTTCAGCTGCTGCTCCGCGTGCCCCGCAGGGCTCGCGGTGGTTCACTCAGGGTCGCGGGTGGCGGAGCCGACAGCTGCTTCTTCTGCTTCTTCTTCGAAGAGGAGAACGGCGACGAGGCACCGGAGTCGTTCGCGCAGCTGCTGAGCGATCTGGAGGACACGCCGCGGAACAACGACCTGGTCGCGACGCTGCGGACGGGCAGGAGGGAAACGCAGGCGACGTTCCGGGCCGACACCGTGGTCCGAGGCGAGGAGCACATCGACATCGTCGTCGTGCGCTGAGGAACCTGGGAATGCCTCCGTCCTCACCACGTGAGGACGGAGGCCTCCCGGATCACGTCGACGATCAGTCCCGGGAACACTCCGAGGGCCAGCGTGACGGCGGCGGCCGCCGCGAGCACCGGTCCGGCCAGTCCCGTCGGCCGCTCGGGCACCGGCTCGTCCGCGGGCTCCTGCATGTACATCAGGACGATCACGCGGAGGTAGAAGAACGCGGCGGCGACGCTCGCGAGGACGCCGATCAGCACGAGGTCCCAGTGACCGGCGTCGATCGCCGCCGAGAAGACGGTCACCTTCGCGATGAACCCGGCGGTGGGCGGGATGCCCGCCAGCGACAGGAGGAACAGGGTCATCAGCGCGGCCGCCAGCGGGTTCGTCCGTCCGAGCCCGGCGTAGTCTTCGAGCCGCTCACGCTCCTCGCCCCGGCCGGAGACCAGCATCACCGTCGCGAACGCCCCGACCGTCATCGCCGCGTACGCGATCAGGTAGAACATCGCGGCCCGGATCCCCGGTGATCCCGGCGCGGTGAGCCCGGTGAGGATGAAGCCCGCGTGCGCGATGCTCGAGTAGGCGAGCATCCGCTTCACGTTCGTCTGCGCGATCGCCAGCACGCTCCCCAGGACGATCGAGATCGCCGCGAGTGCCCAGACCACGGGAGCCCAGTCCCACGCGAGTGCCTGGAACGCGACGTCCAGGACGCGGATCAGCGCGACGAACGCGGCCACCTTCGTCGCCGCCGACATGAAGGCGGTGACCGCGGTCGGTGCCCCCTGGTACACGTCCGGGGTCCACATGTGGAACGGGGCGGCCGAGACCTTGAAGCCGAAGCCGACCGCGAGCAACGCGAAACCGAGCAGGGCGAGCGCCTGCTCGCCCCCTCCGCCGAGCGCGTTGGCCAGCGCCGCGATCTTCGTCGTCCCCGTCGCGCCGTAGGCCATCGCCACCCCGTAGAGGAAGAAGGCGGAGCTGAACGCGCCGAGGAGGAAGTACTTCATCGCGGCCTCGTTCGCCGCGCGGCGCCCGGTGAGGCCGGTGAGCACGTAGAGCGAGAGCGACAGGATCTCGAGCGCCAGGAACGTCACGATCAGGTCGGCCGACGCCACGATCAGGGTCATGCCCGACGTGGCGAAGAGGAGGAGCGGCGCGAACTCGCCCCGGGGCTCGTCGCCCGAGCGACGGAAGTAGTGGTGCCCGAGGAGGAGCCCGAACGCCGCCACGGCGAGGAGCACGAGCCTGGCGAGGACGGCGAATCGGTCCGCGGCGACCATATTCCCGAGCACGGTCGGCGGGCCTTCCCAGTCCCACAGCCAGACGGAGGTGGCCGCCGAGAGCAGGATGCCCACGAACCCGATCACCAGATGGACGAGCGGGTCGGAGCGCCGGGCGAAGGCTTCGTACAGCAGACCGACGATCGCGAAGCCCGCGAGGGCGAGTTCGGGCAGGAGGGGCTCGAACACGAGCTCGGGCGTCGGGAGGGCGGCCTGCCCGATCACCTCAGATGTCTCCTCCGGGGCTGACCGCGACGAACGCGCGGCCGACGTCCCGCGTGTGCCCGGGGTCGACGCGCTGGATCACGACCTCGGCCGTCGGCTCGATCCGGTCCGTCAGGAGGCTCGGCGCGACGCCGAAGACGAGCAGGAGCGCGAGGACCGGCGCCAGCACCATGACCTCGCGCGGGCTCACGTCCGGGAGGAGCCGGTGCTCCTCGCGGACGGGTCCGTACGCCATCCGCTCATAGGACCAGAGCAGGTAGATCGCGGCGAGGACGACCGCCGTGGCCGCGAGGGCGCCGAACCAGGAGCTCACCGCGAAGGTCCCGACGATGATCAGGAACTCGCCGACGAACCCGTTCAGTCCCGGGAGCCCTGCCGACGCGAACACCGTGAAGAGGAACGCGCCCATCAGCCACGGCATCACGGACGCGAGCCCGCCCATCCGGTCGAGCTCCCGGGTGTGGGTCCGCTCGTAGACCATCCCCACGAGGAGGAACAGCGCGCCGGTCGCGAGGCCGTGGTTCACCATCTGCAGCACGCCGCCGGTGACGGACTGCTGCGTGAGGGCGAACAGGCCGAGGACGACGAAGCCGAGGTGCGACACCGAGGAGTACGCGACGAGCCGTTTCACGTCGGATTGGACCAGCGCGTTGACCGCGCCGTAGACGATCCCGATCACCGCGAGCACGCTCACGAACGTCGTGAAGTACCGCGACGCCTCCGGGAAGAACGCGAGGTTGAACCGGATCAGCCCGTACGTCCCGACCTTCAGCAGGACGCCGGCCAGCAGGACGGAGCCTGCGGTCGGGGCCTCCGTATGCGCGTCCGGCAGCCACGTGTGCAGGGGAACGAGCGGGACCTTCACCGCGAACGCGATGAAGAAGGCGAGGAACAGCCACCGAGCGGTCGTGAGCGGGAGGTCGGACGCCACGCCGAGGAGGGTGTCGTACCGGAAGCTCGCCCCGTCGCCCCTCGCGTAGAGGAACAGGATCGCGAGCAGGAGGAACGCGGAACCGGCCATCGTGAACAGGAAGAACTTGATCGCGGCGTACACGCGGCGTGACCCGCCCCAGCCTCCGATCAGCAGGTACATCGGAACGAGGAGGGCCTCGAAGAAGAGGAAGAAGAGCAGGAGGTCGAGCGCGACGAACGTGCCGACGACGGCGGTCTCGAGCGCGAGCATCGCGGCCATGAACCGGCGCACGTCGACCGCGATCGTCCACGAGGCCAGGATCGAGACGGGAACGAGGAAGGTCGTCAGCAGGACCAGCCAGATGCTCACGCCGTCGACCCCGATCACGTAGGTCAACCCGATCGACTCGACCCAGCGCGCCTGCTCGAGCATCTGGAATCCGGGGTCCGCCGGATCGAACCGTCCCAGCGCCACGAGCGACACCCCGAACGTGACGAGCGAGACGCCGAGCGCGACCCAGCGAGCCCCCTCGTCCTTGAGACCGCGGCCGCCGACGAGGAGCATGCCCACGCCGATCAGCGGGATGAACGTCGTGAGCGTGAGGAGCCTGTTCACAGACGGGTTCCCAGCCACACGAGCATGCCGACGGCGCCGAGGAAGAGGCCGAGCGCGTACGACCGAACGAACCCGGTCTGGATGCGGCGTCCGGCGGCGGCGAGCCGCCGGACGCCACCGCCCACGCCGTTCACGGCCCGGTCGACGATCCCCAGATCGACGACCGACGCCGAGGCACCGGCGAACCACCGCCCGGGCCCGACCAGCACCCTCGAGTAGTAATCGTCCAGGTACCAGCCTCGGGCCGCCGCCCGCTGGAGCGGCGCGACACGCTCCCGGAGGATCAGCCGGTCGACCCGCCCGGACGCGTAGACCCACCAGGCGAGCGCCAGCATCGCGATCGCGATCGCGATCGCGATGCCCGAAAGGACCAGCGTCGGCAAGCCCTCGCCCTCGGGGAGGCCGCCGGTCACCGGCTCCAGCAGGTGGGCGAGCCTGCCCTCGGCGGTGCTCGACAGGACGACGCCCGCGACGACGACCCCGATCGCCAGGAGCACGAGGGGCACGGTCATCACCGCCGGGGACTCGTGGGCGTGGCGAGCCTCCTCGCTCCGCGGCTCGCCGAAGAACGCGAGGAACAGGAGCCGGCCGATGTACAGCGCGGACAGCAGCGCCCCGATCGACCCGATGACGTAGATCGACGTCCGGCCGGTGTGCTGGGCGATCTCGAGGATCTGGTCCTTCGCGAAGAAGCCCGCCAGCGGGAAGACGCCGGCCAGCGCCAGCGCGCCGATCACGAACGTCCAGCCCGTGATCGGCATCCGCCGGATCAGCCCGCCCATGCGCTGCAGGTCGGTCTCCTCCTCCGTCCCGTGCATCACGGACCCGGCCCCGAGGAAGAGCAGCGCCTTGTAGAACGCGTGCGCGACGAGCATGAAGATCGCGCCCGAGTAGAAGCGCATCCCGGCGGCGACGAACATGTACCCGAGCTGGCTGATCGTCGAATAGGCGAGGACTCGCTTGATGTCGTCCTGCGCGAGCGCGCAGGTCGCCGCGAACAGGGCGGTGACGAGCCCGACGACCAGCACGACGGTGAGCGCGATGCCCGAGGCCTCGAAGATCGGCGCGCTCCGGACGACGAGGTAGACGCCGGCCGTCACCATCGTGGCGGCGTGGATCAGCGCCGAGACCGGCGTCGGCCCGGCCATCGCGTCGGGCAGCCAGACGTGGAGCGGGACCTGCGCAGACTTCCCGATCGCCCCGGCGAACAAGAGCAGCGCGATCGCCGTCGCGGTGCTCTCCGCGAAGCCACCCGCCTCGTCGAAGACCCGGCCGAAGTCGAGGGTCCCGACCGTCGAGACGATAAGCGCCAGACCGACCAGCATCGCGGTGTCGCCGATCCTCGTCGTGACGAAGGCCTTCTTCGCGGCACTCGCGTTGCGCCGGTCCTCGAACCAGAACCCGATCAGGAGGTACGAGCACAGCCCCACGCCTTCCCAGCCCACGTACAGGAGCGCGTAGCTGTCGGCGAGGACGAGCAGCAGCATGAAGAACACGAACAGGTTCAGGTAGGCGAAGAATCGTCCATATCGGGGGTCGCCCTGCATGTAGCCGATCGAATAGACGTGGATCAAGGTGCCGACACCCGTGACCACGAGGATCATCACGGCGGAGAGCACGTCGAGCCGCAGTGTCGCGCCGACGGTGAAGCTCCCCACCGCGATCCAGTCGAACAGGTGCTCCGTGACGACACGTCCTTCGGGCGCCACGTTGAGGAGCTCACGGACCGAGACGAGCGACACCAGGAACGACAGTCCGACAGCGCCGCTCGCGATCCGCCCGGAGAGCTTCGCGAGCCTCCGCCCGAGGAAGAGGTTCAGGAACGCGGTAGCGAGCGGGATCGCTGGCACCAACCAGAGCCAGGCCATACCCGACAGCTCCACGCTCGTGTCGTCCATCAGCCGGCCAGCCCTCGGGCCTGGTCGACGTCGACCGTTCCCCGGCGCCGATAGACGGCCACGATGATCGCGAGGCCGACGACGACCTCGGCCGCCGCCACGACCATCGAGAAGAACGCCAGGATCTGTCCGTCGAGCCCGAGGTGCATACGCGAGAACGCGACGAGCGCGAGGTTCACCGCGTTCAGCTGCAGCTCCACCGACATGAAGATCAGCAGCGCGTTCTTCCGGACCAGGACCCCGATCGTCCCGAGCGCGAAGAGGATCCCCGACAGCACCACGAAGTACGCGATCGGCGTCCTCACCGGCCCGCCGCCTCGATCGCCTCCAGCTCCGCCTGGGTCACCGCGCGTGCCTTCCGCTGCGCGAGGACCATCGCCGCGATCGCCGCGACGATCAACAGGATCGACGTGACCTCGAACGGGAAGAAGTACTCCCGGAACAGGAGCCTGGCGACCGCCTGGGCGTTGCCGGGGCGGTTCACGGCGTCGAAGCCGTCGGGCGCCTTCGTCGCGAACCCGATGCCGGCCCGGACGGCGAGGACGACCTCGAGCACGAA
>DASQTT010000086.1:0-9186 GCA_035641735.1 Actinomycetota bacterium
TTCGGGATCTACATCGTGTACCTGCGGTACGGCAAGGGAGGCGAGTGACCAGCACGGTTGAGCCGGAGCGCGAGCTCGTGCGCCGTCTCCTGCCGCTGGCCGTTCCCGCCGCCGCCGTGGCCGCCGCCCTGGCCGCGGTCGTCGGCGGAGCCGGAGCCGCCGCGTCCGCGACGATCGCGATCGCGGCCGTGGCCGCGAACCTCGCGGTCCACGCCGCGTCCCTCGCCTGGGCATCGCGCATCTCGGCCGCCGCGGTGATGATCGTCGGGCTCGGCGGCTACCTCCTGCGGATCGCCGTCTTCACGGCGGGGCTCGTGTTCCTCGACCGCCTCTCGTGGTTCTCCGCGGTGGCCTTCGTTGCCGCGTTCGCCCCCGCCACGCTGGCGCTGCTCGCCTTCGAGATGAAGCTCCTCGGAGGAAGGATGCAGGCCGACCTGTGGTACTTCCGGCAGGCGAGCGGCTGATGGGGCCTGAGCTCGCCGCCCAGTTCCATCCGCCGTCGACGAAGGACTTCGTCTTCGACTGCTATGCGAGCTTCGACCTGTTGGGCGTCGAGTTCTGCATCAACTTCATCGTCGCCCTCGTCGTGGCCTCCGTCCTCACCTACCTCGTGCTGTTCTTCCTGGCTTTCCGGCGGCCGCGGTTGGTCCCGGGCAAGCTCCAGTCCCTGATGGAGATGGGGCTCGGCTTCGTTCGCGAGCAGATCGCGCTCCCGATGCTGGGGCCGGCCGCCGACCGCTTCGTGGCCCTCCTCGCGACGCTGTTCTTCTTCATCCTGTTCATGAACGCCTTCGAGGTGGCGCCGTGGGTCAACTTCTCCGCGAGCAGCCGGGTGGCGTTCCCGCTCGTCCTGGCCGTCATCGCGTGGCTCACCTATAACGGCGTCGGGATCGCGAAGCACGGGTTCCTCGGCTACCTCCGGTTCACCTGCATCATCCCGAGCGCGCCGGCGCCGCTCCGCTATTCGCTGCTGATGGTGATCGAGTTCGTCTCGAACATCGTCATCCGCCCGATCACCCTGACGATCCGTCTCGCGGCCAACTTCGTCGCGGGGCACTTCCTGCTCGCGCTGGCGTTCCTGGGGACCGAGTTCTTCCTCCTCAGCATCCCGAAGTGGTGGGCCGTGCTGGGGATCGCCATCTCGGCCCCGATGTCCGTGATCCTGGTCGCGTTCGAGGTGTTCGTGGCCGTCCTGCAGGCGTTCATCTTCGCCATCCTCACCGCCTCCTACATCGGCGGTGCGCTGGCGGAGGAGCACTAGTACACGAAGGAGGCGTTGCATGCTGGGGTTGCTCGCACAGGCGGCCGGGGAGTTCGCCGGCCTGGAGACGATCGGACGAGGGCTGGTGATCGGGCTCGCCGCGATCGGGCCCGGTATCGGGCTGGGCGTGCTCATCGGGAAGTCGGTCGAGGCGATGGCCCGACAGCCCGAGTACGCGAACCAGGTCCGGACCACGATGTTCATCGGCATCGGACTGATCGAGGCGCTCGCGCTGTTCGGCATCGCGTTCTCGTTCATCATCTGAGAGGAGCGGCACGATGCGGGCACTGATCGGGTCGATCCTCGCGCAAGCCGAGGAGCACGGCGAGGAGGTCTCCGAGGCCAAGGACCTCTATCCGGCTCCGGGTGAGCTCATCGTCGGGCTGGTCGCGTTCCTGATCCTGTTCTTCTTCACCTGGAAGTGGGTGCTCCCGCGGCTCGGGCAGGTCCTCGACGAGCGACGGGCCAAGATCCAGGGGGAGCTGGAGCGGGCCGAGGCCGAGCGGAATGAGGCCCAGCAGCTTCAGGAGCAGTACCGCCAGCAGCTCGCCGGCGCCCGGGACGAGGCGAACCGCATCGTCGAGGAGGCGCGTGCCCAGGCGGAGCAGGTGCGCAAGGACCTGCAGACGAAGGCGGAGCAGGAGGCCCAGGCCACCGTGGCCCGGGCGCAGGACGAGATCCGAGCCGAGCGGGACCGATCGTTCCAGGAGCTCCGGGCGCAGATCGGCTCGATCGCGGTGGAGCTCGCCGAGCGGGTCGTGGGCGAGTCGCTCGACGAGGAGGCCCATCGCCGGCTGATCGACGGGTTCATCGACGAGGTCGCCGCGGCCCGGTCGTCGAACGGCAACGGCAAGGGCGGTCCCTGAGGTGGCGGGCGACGAAGCCGTCCGGGGCTACGCACAGGCCCTCCTGTCGATCGCCGAGGCGGAGGGTGTGCTCGACCGCGTCGAGGACGAGCTCTACGCGTTCGCGCAGTCGGTCGAACGCCACGCGGACCTGCGCGAGGCGCTCACCGACGAAGCGCTCCCTCCCGAACGCAAGAAGGCGGTGATCGACGAGCTGCTGGGCGCCCGGGGGCACCCGTTGACGGCGACCATGATCGGGTTCCTCGTCGACGCCGGGCAGGCCCGACGGATCGGGCCGATCGCGGGGGAGCTCGCACGCGAGGCGGCGCACCGGTCGGAGCGGACCCTCGCCGAGGCCAGGGTCGCCGTACCCCTCACCGACCCTCAGCGCCGGCGTCTCGAGGAGGCCCTGACGAAGGCCACGGGACGACCGGTGGAGCTGAAGGTCGTCGTGGACCCGTCCGTGATCGGAGGGGTGGTCGCCCGGGTGGGCGACGAGGTGTTCGACGGCTCGGTGGCGAGCCGGCTCGCCGACGCGAGGCAGTACCTCATCTCATAGGGAGCGTGTGACCGATGGCGACCGAGACCAGAGACCTCGACCCGAACGACATCGCCCAGGCCCTCCGCAAGCACGTGGAGAGCTGGAAGCCGTCGGTGGAGCGAGGCGAGCTCGGTCGCGTGGTGGAGGCAGGCGACGGGATCGCCCGCGTATCCGGCTTGCCTCGAGCCATGGCGAACGAGCTGCTCGAGTTCCCGGGCGGCATCCTCGGGCTCGCGTTCAACCTCGACGTCGCCGAGATCGGTTGCATCGTGCTCGGCGACGCGTCGCACATCCAGGAGGGCGACCCCGTCAAGCAGACCGGACAGATCCTGTCGGTCCCGGTCGGCGACGGCTTCCTGGGCCGCGTGGTGAACGCCCTCGGCGAGCCGCTGGACGACAAGGGGCCGATCCAGTCGCAGGACCGGCGGATCCTCGAGGTGCAGGCGCCGAACGTCGTGAATCGGCAGCCGGTGAAGGAGCCTCTGTACACCGGGATCACGGCGATCGACGCGATGACGGCGATCGGGCGAGGCCAGCGCGAGCTGATCATCGGCGACCGCCAGACCGGGAAGACCGCGGTCGCGATCGACGCGATCATCGCGCAGAAGGAACACTGGGCCGGGGGCGACCCGAAGAAGCGGGTGAAGTGCATCTACGTCGCCGTCGGGCAGAAGTCGTCGACCGTGGCGGAGGTCGTGGCGACGCTCGAGGACAACGGAGCGCTCGAGTACACCGTGGTCGTGAACGCGCCGGCGTCGGACCCGGCCCCGTTCCAGTACATCGCTCCCTACTCCGGCGCCGCGTTCGGCGCGCACTGGATGTACGGGGGCGAGCACGCCCTGATCGTCTACGACGACCTGTCGAAGCAGGCCACCGCCTACCGGACGCTGTCGCTCCTGCTCCGCCGGCCACCCGGGCGCGAGGCCTTCCCCGGCGACGTCTTCTACCTGCATTCGCGGCTGCTGGAGCGCGCGGCCAAGCTGTCGGACGAGCTCGGCGGCGGGTCGCTCACCGCGCTGCCGATCATCGAAACGAAGGGCAACGACATCTCCGCGTACATCCCCACGAACGTGATCTCGATCACCGACGGCCAGATCTTCCTCGAGCCCGACCTGTTCTTCGCCGGGGTGCGGCCGGCGATCAACATCGGGATCTCGGTGTCGCGGGTCGGAGGGAGCGCGCAGACGAAGGCGATGAAGAAGGTGGCCGGCCGCCTCCGGCTGGACCTCGCGCAGTTCCGAGCGCTCGAGGCCTTCGCCCAGTTCGGCTCCGAGCTCGACAAGGCGTCCCAGCAGCAGCTCGCGCGCGGCGCGCGCGTCGTCGAGGTCCTGAAGCAGCCGCAGTATCAGCCCCTCCCGGTCGAGCGCGAGGTCGTGATGATCTGGACCGCCACGGGGGGGTACCTCGATCCGTTCCCGGTCGAGGACGCGAAGCGGTTCGTCGCGGACTTCACCTCCTACCTCGAGTCCCGGACGGCCGTCCTCGACACGATCCGAGACACCGGCGACATCTCCGAGGAGACCGAGCAGACGCTCAAGGATTCGGTGGAGGCGTTCTCGCAGACGTTCCAGCCGACCGGTGCCGGAGCCGGCAGTGAGGCCGGTCTCGGCGCCGGCACCCCTCCTGACGAGGTGAAGCCGGACATCGGCTGGGATCGGATGTCCTCGGCCGACGACGACGAAGAAGAGGAGGCGGGGTCTGGGGGCTCAAGCAGCGAGCGCGAACAGCGCGAGCGTAGCCCCCAGGAGGCGGGATCTGGGGGCTCGAGCAGCGAGCGCGAACAGGGCGAGCGTAGCCCCCTACAAGAGGAGGAGGGCGGTCCGTCGCTCGCCGAGGAAGACGACGTCGAAGGACAGGTTCCGCTCCCCGACGACGAGGACGCCACGGAGGCCTAGTGGGCGCCCAGCTCCGCATCGTCCGCCGGCGGATCCGCTCGGTCCAGTCGACGAAGAAGATCACGCGCGCGATGGAGCTGATCGCGTCCTCGCGGATCGTCAAGGCGCAGCAACGCGTGGAGTCCTCCCGCCCGTACGCGATCCAGCTGACGAAGGCGATGGAGGACCTCGCCCGGCAGACGGGCTCGGTGCAGCATCCGCTCCTCGACGACCGGGAGAACCCGTCGAGCGCCGGGATCCTCGTGGTGACGTCGGACCGGGGGCTCGCCGGCGCGTACAACGCGAACGTGCTGAAGATCGCGGAGCGGCTGCTCCGGCAGGTTCGGGAGCGCGGGCTCGAGCCCGTGCTGTACGTCGTCGGCAAGAAGGGGATCGGCTACTTCCGGTTCCGAGGGGTGCCGATGCATACGAGCTGGCAGGGGTTCAGCGAGGTCCCGCCGTACGAGGAGGCCGAGCGCATCGGCCGCAGGCTGATCAGGGACTTCGCCGACGAGGAGATCGACGAGCTCCACGCCGCCTACACGGACTTCCGCTCCGCGTTCACGCTGCGCGCGACCGCGAAGCGCTTCCTCCCGATCGCAAGCGAGGAGGTCACGGGCACGGGGCTGGGCGTCGTCCATCCGGAGTACCTGTTCGAGCCGGAACCCGAGCGGATCCTCGATCACCTCCTCCCGCAGTACCTGGTCACCAAGGTCTACGCGGGCCTGCTCGAGTCCGCGGCGTCGGAGAACGCCGCCCGACGCCGCGCGATGAAGGCCGCAACCGACAACGCGGAAGACCTCATCAAGGTCCTGACGCGCCAGGCGAACCGGGCGCGTCAGGACGAGATCACGACCGAGATCATGGAGATCGTGGGCGGGGCCGAATCGCTGGGTGCCGCCGCGGAGGGATGACGATGCCAGAGACCAGCCCCGAGACCGATCCAGAGACCGACAGGAGCGAGAACGGATACCCGGAAGGCCGCGTGGTGCGAGTGATCGGCCCGGTGATCGACGTGGGATTCCCACCGGCCGAGCTGCCCGAGATCCATACGGCGCTGACGGTGGATCTGGTCCTCGGCGGAGAGACCACCACGATCACCTGCGAGGTCGCGCAACACATCGGCGACTCGACGGTACGGACGATCGCCCTTCGCCCGACCGACGGCCTGGTGCGGGGGACGCCCGTCAAGAACACTGGCTCTCCCATCCAGGTGCCGGTGGGCGAGGGCGTCCTCGGTCACGTGTACAACGTGATCGGGGAGCCCCTTGACACCGACGCCTCGGAGATCCATCCCGCCGACTGGTGGCCGATCCACCGCGATCCGCCTCCGTTCGCCGATCTGGAGCCGAAGCAGCAGATGCTGGAGACCGGGATCAAGGTGATCGACCTTCTCGAGCCCTACGTGCAGGGCGGGAAGATCGGCATGTTCGGCGGTGCCGGCGTCGGCAAGACCGTGATCATCCAGGAGATGATCCGGCGCCAGGCCGAGCAGCACGGCGGTGTCTCGGTGTTCGCCGGGGTGGGCGAACGCACGCGCGAGGGGAACGACCTGTTCCTCGAGATGACCGAGTCGGGCGTGATCGAGAAGACCGCGCTCGTGTTCGGACAGATGGACGAGCCACCGGGCGTGCGTCTCCGAGTGGCGCTCTCGGCCCTCACGATGGCCGAGTACTTCCGCGACGTCGAGCGCAAGGACGTGCTGCTGTTCATCGACAACATCTTCCGGTTCACGCAGGCCGGCTCCGAGGTCTCCACGCTGCTCGGACGGATGCCCAGCGCGGTCGGCTACCAGCCGACGCTCGCGGACGAGATGGGGGAGCTTCAGGAACGCATCACCTCGGCCGGTGGCCGCTCGATCACGTCGCTCCAGGCGATCTACGTGCCCGCCGACGACATCACGGACCCGGCCCCGCACACCGCGTTCGCCCACCTGGACGCCACGACCGTGCTGTCCCGGGACATCGCCTCGCTCGGCATCTACCCGGCCGTGGACCCCCTCGACTCCACGTCGCGGATCCTCGACGCGCGCTACGTCGGTCAGGAGCACTACGACGTCGCGCGTCGTGTGCAGGAGATCCTGCAGCGCTACCGCGACCTGCAGGACATCATCGCGATCCTCGGGATCGAC
The DNA here is from genome assembly GCA_035641735.1 of Actinomycetota bacterium. Classification (GTDB taxonomy): domain Bacteria; phylum Actinomycetota; class UBA4738; order UBA4738; family HRBIN12; genus JAJNBA01. The sequence goes on from DASQTT010000086.1 coordinate 6,653, forward strand.
GAGCTATCCGAGGAGGACAAGGTGATCGTGTCGCGGGCGCGGAAGATCCAGCGGTTCCTCTCGCAGCCGTTCTTCGTCGCGGAGCAGTTCACCGGCCTGCCCGGCAAGTACACGCCGATCGACGAGACGATCGCGTCGTTCCGGGCGCTGACCGAGGGCGAGTACGACCATCTGCCCGAGCAGGCCTTCTTCCTCGTCGGCGGTATCGAGGAAGCCGTGGAGCAGGCGAAGAAGCTCGAGGCGGCGTAGGTGACGGTCGAGGTCCACGTCGTCACGCCGGAGCGGGAGGTCTGGACCGGGCCGGCCACCCAGGTGATCGCCCACGGGGTCGACGGAGACGTGGGGATCCTCACCGGACACGCGCCGCTGCTCGTGCAGCTCGCGATCGGCACGCTTCAGATCCAGCAGGAGGACGGCACCTGGCTGCGGGCGGTCGTGGACGGCGGCTTCCTGCACGTCTCCACCGAGGAGGGGGCTACCCGGGTGGACGTCCTCGCCACCAACGCGCAGCTCGAGGACGAGATCGACCTGGACCTGGTCAGGCGGCGCCTCGAGGAGCTCGCGTCGGCGGATGAAGACGACGAGCACGCGAAGCAGGAGGCGGCGCGTGCGGAGGCGAGGATCGCGCTGGTGAGCGGCTCGGCGTAGGCCGCACCACTACGATTGCCCGATGGACCGTCTCGTCGTGACGGGCGGCGCTCGCTTGGCCGGATCCGTTCACATCTCCGGCGCGAAGAACTCCGCGCTCAAGGTGATGGCGGCGTCGCTGCTCGCGCCGGGGCGATCGCGCCTGCACAACGTCCCCAGGATCATCGACTGCTCGATCATGGGGGAGGTGCTCGAGCACCTCGGCGCGGGCGTCGAGTGGGGGAACGGCGGCGTCTCCGTCGACGCGACGCACCTGTCCTCCGTCGAGGCTCCGTACGAGCTCGTCCGGAGGATGCGCGCGTCGATCGTCGTGCTGGGTCCGCTCCTCGCGCGCACCGGTGAAGCCCGGGTGGCGATGCCCGGTGGCGACAACATCGGGTCCCGACCGATCGACCTCCACCTGGAGGGCCTCCGGCGGATGGGCGCGACGATCGAGTCGGAGCACGGCTTCCTGGTGGCGGCCGCCGACGGGCTCACCGGCGCGTCGATCACGCTCGACTATCCGAGCGTCGGCGCGACCGAGAACCTGATGATGGCCGCCGTGGGCGCCGATGGGACGACCGTGATCGACAACGCGGCTCGCGAGCCGGAGATCGCCGACCTCGCGCGGTTCCTCGGCTCCATGGGCGCGACGATCCGGGGGGCCGGCTCCGCCACGATCCAGATCCAGGGCGTCTCGTCGTTGGAACCGGCCGAGCACACCGTGATCCCCGACCGGATCGAGGCCGGGACGTGGGCGGCCGCGGCCGTCGCGACCCGGGGTGACGTTCGGCTCCTGGGCGCCCGCCCCGACCACCTCGAGCTGGTCCTCGAGAAGCTGGGCGAATCCGGCGCTTCGATCTCCGTGAGCGACGACGGGCTCCGGGTGACGCAGCCCGATCGACCGCGGGCGGTCGACTTCGTGACGCTGCCGTACCCGGGTCTCGCGACGGACTTCCAGCCGATCCTGCTCGCGATGCTGGCGACGGCGAGCGGGACGAGCATCGCGACAGAGAACGTCTTCGAGGGCCGGTTCACGTACGTGGACGAGCTCCGCCGGATGGCCGCCGACATCCGCACCGAGGGCCACCACGCGGTGATCCGCGGCGTGGAGCAGCTCTCGGCGGCGCCGGTGCGGGCGCTCGACATCCGCGCGGGAGCGGCGATGGCGATCGCTGCGCTGACCGCGGACGGGATCACGGAGATCGCGAACATCCAGCACGTCGATCGTGGCTACGAGGACTTCGACGCGAAGCTCACCGCGCTCGGCGCCGAGGTTCGACGCGAGTCCGAGCTCGTCCGCCTCCCGTGAGCACAGCTCTCCTCGCGGGGGTAGCCGCCGCCTTCCTCGCCGCGACGCCCATCCAGGCGCAGACGTGGGAGCCGCCGCCGGCCCTCGTCGTGTTCCTCGAAGGCGTGTCCATGCCGGGGCTCCTGGCGGAACCGCAACTCCGCGCGCTCGCGGCGAACGGTGGGGTGGCGCTGATGAACGGGAGGGCGTCGGTCGTCGAGGAAACCCAGCTCGTGATCGACTCGCGGGACACGACGCCCGCGCCGATGACGGCGCACGGGATCCATCTTCGGCACGCGGCGCCCGGAGAGGCCGCGGCGGCGGTCTCGGCCTGGCTCGCCGGGCGAACCGGCGAGCTGGACGACCCCGTTCTCGTGATCGTGCTCTCGGCGTCGCCGTCCGCGGCGTCAGCCGCAGACGGCGACGAGCTCGGGACGGTGATCGCGGCCTGGGGTGATCCCGACGAGCTGCTACGAGCGGACGGCGAGCCGCGGGCGCTGACCTCGGACTCCTCGCGGCGCGCCGGCGTCGTCGCCACCGTCGATCCGGCCGCCACCGTCGCGGAGTGGCTCGACCTCCCGTACGACGCCGGCGCACCCATCCGAACCACCCACGA
>DASQTT010000087.1:0-3030 GCA_035641735.1 Actinomycetota bacterium
GATCCACACCGTCACCGGCACCCCTCGCCCGCCGACGACTGCGGGCGGCGCGACCGCCGACGGGACGGAGCCGGCGGACGCGCTCTCCTCGAGCTTCACGAGGGCACTCTGGCGACGGTCATGCCTCGATCCGGCCGAACCGGATCCGTGGGTCGATGAACGTGTACAGAACGTCGATCAGGACGTGCAGAACCACGACGAACACCGCCAGGATGAGCACGATGCCCTGGATCACCGGGATGTCGCGCTGTGAGACGGCATTTACGAGGAGCGACCCAAGTCCAGGGAGTCCGAACGTGACTTCGACGAGGACCGCGCCGGTGAGCAGGCCCACCACGATCAGGCCCGCCGCGGTCACGACGGGGATCAGTGCATTTCGCAGGACGTACGACACGACGATCCTGCTCCGGCCGAGCCCACGCGCCCGCGCGAACGCGACGTAGTCCTTCTGCAGCTCTTCGATCATCGATGCCCGTGTGATCTTGATGATCAGCCCCATCACGGAGAGCCCGAGCGCGATCGCGGGGAGCGTGAGGTGCAACGCGCGATCGACGAAGCCGTCGCCGGGACCGAACGTGGGGAACCACCCCAGCGCGACGCCGAAGACGTAGAGCAGGAAGATCCCTGTCGCGAACGCGGGCGCGCTCACGCCGATCACGCCGATGGTCACCACGCCGCGGTCGATCTCGGACCCGCGGCGGACGGCCGCCAGGATCCCCAGTGGGATGCCAAGGCCGAGCGCGACGACGCTCCCGTAGAGCCCGAGGAAGATCGTCACCGGCAGCCGGTCGGAGATCATCGTCGTGACGAGCTGGCTGCCTTGGATCGAGCGCCCGAAGTCGCCGGTCACGACCGCCCTCAGCCAGATCAGGTACTGGACGATGAACGGCTCGTCGAGGTTGAAGCGCTCACGGATCGCCGCGAGGACATCCGGGCTTGCCTGTCGCGAGCCGACAAGGGCGCGCGCCGGGTCTCCCGGCGCGAGGTTGATGAGGGCGAAAACCCCGAGCGAGATCAGCAGGATCAGTGGGACGGCGACGAGCAGCCGCCGCAAGACGTACGCCCAGATGCCTCCACCACTCACCCGCGCCCCTCGAGGTGTCGTTCGAACCAGCCGACTGTTCTGCGCTGCGCGTCGGCGGCGTGCTCGCGCTCGCGAAACCCGTGTCCCTCGCGAGGGTAGACCACGAGTTCCGTCGGCGTGCCGTTCACCACGAGAGCCTGGTAGAGCTCCTCGGCCTGCCCGAGCGGCGTGCACTGGTCCTCGGATCCGTGGAGGATCAACGTCGGCGTCTTCGCGTTCGCCACATGGGTGATCGGCGAGCGCTCCATGAACAGCCCGAGCTTCTCCGGGTCGCGGTGGTCGCCCTCGAAGATGAACTCCGAGAAGGCGTGGTTGCACGTGAGGTGCGTGCTCAGGTGGTCCACGATGCCCGAGACCATGACGCCGGCCGCGAACCGGTCCGTAGTGCACACAGCCCAACCGGTGAGATACCCACCGTAGCTCCCGCCCGTGACGCCGACCGCGTCGGGCATCGTTACGCCGAGCGAGACGCAGTGCTCGACGCCGAGCAAGATGTCCTCGAACTCGTCTCCGGCCGGGTCTCCGACGTTCAACCGGGTGAAGGCCTGCCCTCGCCCGGTGCTGCCGCGGTAGTTCGGCAGGAAGACCGCGAATCCCGCCGCAGCGAGCGGCAAGGAGTACCCGGGGTCGAACCCGTGCTTGCACGCCCAGGTCGGTCCGCCGTGGATCATCACGACGGTTCGGAACGGCGGGTCGCCGTCGGGCAGCATTAGTAGGCCACGGATCGGAAGCCCTCCCGCGCCGTGCCACTCGAGCTCGCGCACCTCCGGGTACCACCGAAGGTCCGCGCGCACGCCGTCGTTGAACGACGTGAGGGGCGTCCACGTCGCGTCGGTGCCGTCGTCGCGTCGCATCACCTCGGGCGGATCACGCAGCGATTCGCGGATCGCGACGAACCCGCCGCTCGGGATCGGCGCGACGCGAGCGTGGAAGCTGTTCGGCCCGACGATCGCGTCGTCGGTCGACGCCCACTCCACTTTGCCTGCGGCGCCGACAACGCCGAAGCGCGACCCGAACCCCTCCCAGCCCGCGAACCACAGGCGCTCGGTGTCGAGCCAGCCGATCGAGGAGAGGTCGCTCAGGTCGGAGTCGAACGGCTGAACCTCGCCGCTCTCGAGTTCGATCATCCGGACGTCCCCCGCGACGAGCCCGCGGTCGCTCGACCACCCCTCGAGGACGGCGACGCGGCTCCTCGTCGGGTCCAGGGCGGGACCTTGCACCTGCCGGTCGGGGATCCACAGGTCGCGGAAGGTCCGCCGTTCGAGGTCAAGGAGTGCGAGCCGGGCCCGGTACCAACCGCTCTCGGACGGGTCTTCCGACACGAGGGCGACGGCCTTTGAGGCGTCAACCAAGTCGAACTCCCAAACGCTCACGCCGTGTGGGCCGACCTCCTCGGTCTTGCCTGTCTCGACATCTATCCGCAGCAGTCGCCGCCAGCCCGTGTCGGGTCGGAACACCGCGGGATCGGGCGCGTCGCTCCAACGCAGGCGTATCGCGCCGTCCGTCGCCGCGCCGAACCCGCCCTCGTCGACGGCGAGGGCGAACACGGACGTTCCGTCGAGGGACCACGCGAGCGCCTGGACGGAGCCGTCGACATCGCCGATCAGGCGAGGCTCACCGCCCGGCTCGAGGAGGAACGGCGACATCCGCCCGACGATCGGGCGTTCCGCGGCGAAGGCGAGCCGGTCGTCGATCGGGGACCACGCGGGGAGCGCGTCCGTGCGCGGACCGGTTGTCAGCTGCTCGGGCGCGCCACCGTCGAGCGGCACGCGCCAGATCCGGCTCTGATAGCTCCCGGCACGTTCGAGGTGTGCGGGGAACACGGCGACGGCGAGCGCGTCGCCACGGTGGGTGAAAGATAGGTCGACGGGATAACGGACGCGATCGAGGAGCGCGAGGACGCTCTCGAGGCGTTCACGATCGCCCACGCGGTGCGCGCTATGCCG
>DASQTT010000088.1:0-8468 GCA_035641735.1 Actinomycetota bacterium
ACGCCCGATGGCTCCTCGAACACCTCCCGGAAACCCCTCACGCGCTCGGCCTCGACGGTGAACGAAGTTTCCGGGTAGACCTTTCCAGCAACGGACCGGTTCATCGGCGGAGCATCGTAGCCCTACGCAGCATGCGGCGTCCCTCCAACGGGTGACACATGGAAATCCGGCGGTGGAGGTACGTGAATCGCGGTTCACTCGTGCCTACGATGCCGCGAGATGCCAACGACGACCAGTGCAAAGGGACGCAACGCATCCGCGCGAACCAATGGGGACATCCGGGTCGTGATCGCCGACGACCACCGCTCCTTCGGCGAAGCCCTCCAGATCGCGCTGGACAGCGAACGCGACCTGACCGTGATCGAGGTCGTCACCGACGGAGAGACCGCCGTGGAGGTGGCACACGACCAGCACCCGGACGTCGTGCTGATGGACGTACAGATGCCGGGAGTGGACGGGCTCGAGGCCACCCGGCGGATCCACCGGGACGCGTCCGACACGAAGGTGATCCTGCTTTCCGGGCACGACGACGACGTCGTGCTCGCTCGCGCAGTGGAGGCCGGAGCGCGAGGCTTCCTGATGAAGACCCAGGCCGTCTCGGACCTGGCCGATGCGATCCGTCGGGCCTATCGCGGCGAGCCGCTGCATGCGGCCGGCGAGGTCGAGCAGTCCCTGGCGCGCTTCCGGATGCAGCGGCGAGCCGAGGGCGAGCTCGCCCAGCGGGTCGAGCGGCTGACGCCCCGCGAACTCGAGATCCTGCAGCGGATCGCCGCCGGGGAGAACTCGGCGGAGATCTCCGAAGGCCTCGGGATGAGTCGCCATACCCTCCGTACGCACATCCAGAACGTGCTAACAAAGCTGGCGGTGCACTCGAAGACAGACGCGGTGGTCGCGGCGATCCGCTACGGCAAAGTCAAGACGACCGACGCGTACGGCCGGACCGACCCCGAGACGAACTGATCCCCATCGGGGGCAACGACGCGCCTAGCGCGTCTCCCGGTGCAGCGTGTGCCGGCGCTCCCACCGGCAGTACTTCTTCAGCTCCAGCCGGTCGCGGTCGTTCACCCGGTTCTTGACCGTGTGGTAGTTCCGCCGACGGCACTCGGTGCACTCGAGCGTGATCTTGGGCCGGTTGCCTTCCTTCTTCGCCATCGGCTTTCTCCTCTGGAGCTGCGGCTTCCGCTACCTTGAGCGGCGCTACTTCAGGACCTTCGTGACGCGCCCCGCGCCCACCGTGCGGCCGCCCTCCCGGATCGCGAAGCGGAGGCCGTCCTCCATCGCGATCGGCTTGTCGAGCTCCACGCGCATCTCGACGTTGTCACCCGGCATCACCATCTCGACGCCCTCGGGGAGGTGCGCGATCCCGGTCACGTCGGTGGTCCGGAAGTAGAACTGCGGCTTGTACCCATCGAAGAACGGGGTGTGCCGCCCGCCCTCCTCCTTCGACAGGACGTAGACGTTCGATTCGAACTCGGTGTGCGGCGTGATCGAGCCGGGCTTCGACAGGACCTGCCCGCGCTCCACCTCGTCCTTGTCGATGCCGCGGAGGAGGACGCCGACGTTGTCGCCTGCGGTGATCTCGTCCAGGAGCTTGCGGAACATCTCGAGGTCGGTGGCGATCGTCTTGCGGGTGTCCCGCAGGCCGACGATCTCGACCTCCTCCATCTTCTTGAGACGTCCCTGCTCGACGCGACCCGTCACGACCGTGCCGCGTCCCGTGATCGAGAACACGTCCTCGATCGGCATCAGGAACGGCTTGTCGGTGTCGCGGACCGGCTCCGGGATGTACGTGTCGCACGCGTCGAGGAGCTCGTCGACCTTGGTCATCCACGTCTCGTCGCCCTCGAGCGCCTTCAACGCGGACATCTGGATCACCGGGACGTCGTCGCCGGGGTACTCGTAGGACGTCAGCAGCTCGCGGACCTCGAGCTCGACCAGGTCCAGGAGCTCGGCGTCGTCCACCATGTCGCACTTGTTCAGGGCGACGACGATCGAGGGAACCCCGACCTGGCGGGCCAGCAGCACGTGCTCGCGGGTCTGCGGCATCGGACCGTCGGCCGCGGACACGACGAGGATCGCGCCGTCGACCTGCGCCGCGCCGGTGATCATGTTCTTCACGTAGTCGGCGTGGCCGGGCATGTCCACGTGGGCGTAGTGGCGGTTCGCCGTCTCATACTCCACGTGAGCGATCGCGATCGTGATCCCGCGCTCGCGCTCCTCGGGGGCCTTGTCGATCTCGTCGAAGGGCGTGAACTCCGCCATCCCCTTCTCGGCCTGGCGCTTCGTGATCGCCGCCGTGAGGGTGGTCTTCCCGTGGTCGATGTGGCCCATCGTGCCGATGTTCACGTGGGGCTTGGTCCGCTCGAACTTCTTCTTGCCCATGTCTTCTTCCTGATCTCCTCGGGGATCGACCGGCTCCGTCGGCCGGACCGGCTGGTAGCGGGGGGCGGGATCGAACCGCCGACACAGCGATTATGAGCCGCTTGCTCTACCACTGAGCTACCCCGCCCGGCGGTCGGCCAGTCTACCTGCGGCACCGAGGGTCCGGCACGAACCGACCTGCCTCAAGGGGGCGGGCTGCGACCCTGGCTCAGGGGCCCTGCATCGTCGGCTGCGGGGGTGGCGGCAGGGGGGTTGCCGGTGGTCTCCGCCGGAGGGAGTTGAGGGCGATCAAGATCGCTCCGAGCCCGAAGAGCACGATCAGGAACCCCAACCAGCCGCCCACGACGGGGAGCGACGTCAGGACCACCACGACGACGACCCCGAGGGCGAGCGCCGCCCAGCGCTGCCCGCGCGAGTCGCCGCGGAAGGCCAGGCGGCCGACCGACATCGCGACCACGAGCTGCGCCAGGTACGCGAACACGACGTACGCGAGGAAGACGAGCAGGACGAGCGCGACGATCCCGATGAAGATCGTCAGCCCCACGAGCTCACCCAGGGTGACCAGCCCGAAGAGGAGCGACAGGAGGACCATCGCGAGGATGATCGCGAAGAAGGCGACGACGATCCCGAGGATCCCGAGGACCCCGATGCCCAGGCTGGCCCACGGGCGTCGGCGGAGCGCGCCCGCCGGTCCCTCGACGACCGCCGGAGCGATCCACAGGAGCAGCGTGCCGAGCACGAGGAGGACGACGAACCGCCGGAGCGCGTCGAGGACCCGGTCGGCGGCCGCGGGCTCCTCGCGCTCGCGTCCCTGGTCGATGCGGACGTCTTCGGTGCCGCCGATCTCGCCGGTGCGGTCGTAGGTCCCGGTCGAGCCCAGGACGTCGCCGACGACCCGCCCCGCGAGCGTGGTGCTGCCGGTGCCGAACACGAGGTCCTCGCCGATCTCACCGCCGGCCTCGATCGTGAGCATTCCCGACCCCACCAGGAGGTCCTCCCCGATCGACCCGTCGACCGTGACCTGGCCGGCCCCCGCCCGGACGTCGCCGCCGACCTGACCGGAGATCTCGACGGTCCCGGCGCCGGCGATCACGTCCCCGCCGACCTCGCCCGTCACCGCGACCCGGCCGCCGGTCGCCACGAGGTCGCCCTCCACGGTGCCCTCGACGCGGATCGACCCGCCGGACGCGTAGAGGTCGCCGGTCAGCTCTTCTCCGGCCGGGATCACCACCTCGTCACCCGTCCGGAACTTCCCGCCCAGCAGCTGGCTCTGCGCGAGGGCGACCGCGGGGACGCCCAGGACGACCAGCACGACGGCGAGGACCCAACGACGTGGGTGCCGGAAGCGGACGGTCATCGCCCCCAGTCTCGCCGGGGGTCCAAGAGCGGTCAAACGACGGTCTCGCCGCCGCTAGTTGGACCGCTTCGACCGGAGGTAGACGACGTTCTCATCCGGATCGAGGACGGCGCCGTCGCGATCGCCCCACTCCCGATCGGTCACCGGCTCCGAGAGGCGCACGCCACGTGTCGTCAGCTCCGTGACGGCAGCGTCGGCGTCGTCCACATCGAACGTCAGCTCGATCCGCTGCTGGTCATCCCCGTCGGACGGGTGGAGGAAGAGCTGGATCCCGTTCGCATCGAGGACGCAGCCCCACTCCTCGGCGGATACGAGCTCGAGGCCGAGCAACTCGGCGTAGAAGCGACGGCTGTCCGCCACGCTGCGGACATACATGGAGAGGTAGGCGAGCCGAGCGTGCACCGCGACCTCCGACGGCATCGATCCCTTCGGGAAGAGCCGGAGAGGGGAATCGAACCCCTGACCTCCTCCTTACCATGGAGGCGCTCTGCCGACTGAGCTACTCCGGCGGCGGGGCGATGATAACAACGGCTCCGCCGGGCACCGTGGGACGATGGCGAAGATGAGGGGGCTCCTCGCGGCCGTAACAGTGTTCGGGATGGCTGCGTGTGCCGGGGACCACGATGTGCCGGATCGACCGCCGTCCGAGGTGACCTTCGACGGGTCTGAGGCGGTCCTCTACGTGAACATCGCCGACGACGCCTCCGAGCGGAGACGCGGCTTGATGGGCGTGCACCATCTCCCGGCCGACGAGGGGATGGCGTTCGTATTCGATCAGCCGGTATCGACCGGCTTCTGGATGAAGGACACGTCGATCCCGCTCTCGATCGCGTTCGTCGACGAGGAGGACCGTGTGGTCGGGCTCCGGGAGATGGAGCCGTGCACCGCCGACCCCTGCCCGTCGTACGGGGTCGGCGAGCCGTACGTCCTGGCGATCGAGGCGAACGCCGGGTGGTTCGAGGCACACGGCGTGGAAGAGGGCGACCGGGTGACGCTCGAGGTGATGGCCTATCAGTGAGAACGAGTGCCTGCTCTGCTCGGCCGAACGGGTCACGCCGTGGCTCCATGAGGACGAGGAGTGCTGGGTCGCCGAGTGCCTCGTCTGTCGGACACCGATGGTCGTCTGGCGCACCCACGGCCTGCCGGGCGCGGCGGTCGAAGCGTCGCTGCTGGAACGACTCGAGCGCATCGCGGGCGATCGGTACGGAGAGGGAGCGTATTGGGTCGACCCCGAGCGCCGCCGGATCCCCGACCACTGGCACGCCCACGCGCGACCCGCCGGCGGGTTCTTCGACCCGCAGAGCGAGCTCTACGGCAAGTTCTGAGGGCTCTTTCGGGCGCCGGGGCGTCACTGCCCTTGGATAGTCTCGGCTCCGGGAGGTGCACGCGATGGCGTTCCGAGGCTGGCCGGTCGAGGCGCTCGAGTTCTTCGAAGGACTCGAGGCAGAGAACACCAAGGCGTACTGGGAGCGGAACAAGGGCGTGTACCGAGACGTCGTCCGAGCGCCGATGGAGGAGCTTCTCGCCGAGCTCGAGCCCGACTGGGGGCCGGGACGCATCTTCCGGCCGTACCGGGACGTCCGCTTCAGCAAGGACAAGTCTCCGTACAAGACCGCGATCGGGGCGACGTTGGGTGGATCCGGCTACGTGCAGCTGGATGCCCGCGGCCTGGCGGCCGGCTCGGGGATGTGGGAGATGGCCCCCGATCAGCTCGAGCGCTATCGCGCCGCCGTCGACGACGAGCGGTCCGGCAGCGCGCTCACGGACGTGGTCGCACGAGCGCGGAAGCAGGGCGTCGACGTGACCGGCCGCGACCAGCTGAAGACGGCGCCGCGTGGCCATCCGAAGGACCACCCCCGGATCGATCTCCTCCGATACAAGGGACTGGTTGCGTGGCAGGAGTGGCCGGGCGCCGCGTGGCTCGGGACCGCGCGGGCGAAGGATCGCGTCGTGGCTTTCTTCGAGCGAGCGCGGCCCGTCGCCGCGTGGCTCCAGGAGCACGTCGGCTCCTCGACGATGCCAGAGGGCCGCCGGTAGAACCCTCGACCGGCGCGCCCGTCGCGGCTCGACGTAACCCCTTCTCCGGCACGGGACTATCCTTGGCCGTTCGGGGGGAGCCGCTCGGAGCCGACGTCTCGGGGACGCGCGGACTGACATGGAGCTGAGACAACTCAGGTACTTCATCGCCGTCGCGGAAGAGCGCAACTTCCGATCGGCGGCGCAGCGTCTGAGGATCTCGCAGTCGGCGGTTTCCCAACAGATCAGGACGCTCGAACGCACGCTTCGCGTCCGTCTGTTCGATCGCGACGCGCGCCCGGTTGCGCTGACGGACGAAGGCCGCGTCCTCCTCGATCGGGCGCGGCTGATCGTCGAGCTCGCGGACCGGACCCAGGAGGAGCTGCGCACGTCCCCGCACTACCCGAAGCGGATCCTGAAGTTCGGGGGGAGCACCTTCGGGGGAGGCCCCGCCGTCGACCGGATCCTGGCCGAGGCCCGGGAACGGCTGCCCGAGATCGACGTGCAGGTGGAGTTCGACACGGTGGTGCATCACCTCGTGGCGCTCGAGCGCCGGGAGATCGACGTCGCCTTCGGATACCGGCCGTTCGCGTCGCACGAGGAGCCGGAGTTCCTCAAGCTCGGCACGCTCTAGATCCTTCTCGCGATCCCCGAAGCCAGCCCGCTCGCGAAGCTCCGACGTCGGCGCCGGGCGCTTCCGGCTCGTGGCCCAGGGGCTGGGCATCTCTCCGGTAGCCGTCCCGATGGAACCGCTCCTGCCGATCCCGGGGGCCACGTACCGACGGATCGAGGGCCCGCCGCCGGCGATCGAGTACGGGCTGATGTGGTTCGACGATCGAGTCTCCCCCGCCCTCACTGCCTTCCTCGATGTGGCCCGCAACGTCGCCCGATCCATGCCCGACCCCTCGGCGGAGCTCGAAGAGCTGGCGCTCTGACCCCTAGAGATCGAGCGCGGCGATCCCGTGGCTGCCGAGGATCAACGAGATCTCACCTCCGTGGTGTAGGTCGTGCTCGATGAGGTGCCAGATCACCCACGCCCGCGTGAACGTCTGCGTGCCGGACTTCCGCCGGCGGGAGAACTCGACGTTCAGGTCGTCGGGCGTCCAGCGTCGGAGGCAGTCGTCGATCATCGCCCAGGTCCGCGTGAGCCCTTCGACGAGCTCCGGGGCGCTCCGCGGGTGGTCCTCGTCGTCCTCCCAGCCGGCGTCCTCCAGCGGCAGATCCGGAACCGTCGTGCTGGAGACACGGAACATGGCGCGGACGGCCGGATCGCCCTCGCCGAGGACGTCCTGGAACCAATAGCTCCGAGAGCCGGCCATGTGCCCCGCGAGCTGCCAGACGGCCCAGAGGCCGGGGGCGGGCCGAAGCGCGACCTGTTCCGGGCTGAGCTCGCGGATCGACCCGAGTAGCAGGCTCTGGTAGTTCTCCCACCCGTCGGTGAACGTCTGCAGAGGCGACGACACGCAGGAGATGGTACGGCCCGGTTGCCTGACGGGTCCGGGTCCTGTGGCATCACAGAGGAAGGAGCGGATCGATGGATCAACCAACAGCGGAGCACGCGCTTCGTCGACTCGAGCCGCTGGTCGGCGAGTGGACCTTCGAGGCTCGATGGCCCGACGGCCGTCCGTGGCCGGGTGGCGGAAGGGTCACCTTCGAGTGGCACCCGTCGGGGGCACATCTGGTCCAGCACGGGACCGCCGAGCTCCCCGAGGCGCCCGAGAACCTCTCCGTCATCGGGTGCGACGCGGCCAACGGGACGTACTTCCAGCTGTACTCGGACGAGCGCGGCGTCTGCCGCGTCTACGAGATGAGCATCGGCGACGGCCGGTGGCAGCTCTGGCGAGACGGGGAGCCGTTCTCGCAGCGGTTCACGGCGGCGTTCAGCGACGACGGGAGCACGATCACCGGACGCTGGGAGATCGCCGAAGACGGCACGGATTATTCGACCGATTTCGACCTCGTCTACCACAAGGTCGGCGCATAGTCGCCGTCGCTCGCCCGCCGACGCGCGGGGGCTCAGCCGGAGGTAGTGCCCACGGATCACGGGAACATCCGACCAGGAGGAAAAGATGAGCGATACGAGCACGGGAAGAGTGGTCGTGAACAGGTCGATGTCGCTTGATGGCTTCATCGCCGGTCCCGGCGACACGAGGGGCTGGGGTGCGGGTCGCCCTCTCGCCGACTTCGTGGCACCGGACGATCTCCAGGAGATCGCGGCCGCTACCGGCGCCATGCTCATCGGCCGGCGGACCCACGAGGTGGGCAAGAGGATGGCGACCGACGAGCCCGGCAGCGTCGACTACCCCTTTGCAGGACCTTTCTTCGTCCTGACCCACGAGCCGCCGGACCCACCGGATCCGGAGGTCACGTTCCTCGCCGGTGATCTCGGGGAAGCGGTCGCCACGGCCCTCGACGCTGCCGGCGGGAAGAACCTGGAGATCCTCGGCACGGACGTGGCCGGCCAGTGCTTGCGGCGGGGGCTCGTCGACGAGATCTTGGTGTATGTGATGCCGGTGCTGCTCGGCGACGGCATCCGCTTCTCTCCCCCGGGCCTCCCCAGGATCGACCTGGAACCGGTCAGTAGCACGCGGTCGCGAGACGTCACCATCCTCCGGTTCCACGTCCGCACGTAGTACGGCGCTGCGTCTCGCTCTCGCTGATCCGCGCCGCTCGGTCAGTCGTGGGTTGGGGGTGGAGGGCTGGCTGGTCGGTG
>DASQTT010000089.1:0-3845 GCA_035641735.1 Actinomycetota bacterium
TCCTCGACTTCGACGATCGGTACCGCCGGAACGGGTTGCCGATCGACTTCGTCTCCCGCGTTCGGTTCCTCGAGGCAGATGGCCGGTCCGCCGGCGTCGAGGACATCCGCGTGAACCACCCCGCGAGCCGCGGCGGCCTCCGGATCTTCCAGGAGGGCTTCGGGTGGGCACCGGTGGTCACCGCCGCCGTCGACGGCGTGCCGATGTGGTCCTCGCCGATCGACATGACGCGAGACGATGCGCCGCAGGGCGTCCCCGCCTCGGCGATGCCGTGGCGCGGGGCCATCAAGCTCACGGCCCCGGAGCCGGACATGATGGTGACGCTCGAGCTCTGGCCCGACTTCCGCGCGTTCGCCAACCTGCAGTTGACCGGCCGGCCAACGCCGATGCTCGTCTCGTTCGATCCGTACGTCCGCTTCTCGGTGTACGAGGGGAGGATCCTCGATCCCTCGCGGGGGGCCCTCGATCCGAGCGGGATGCGCCGGGTCGGGGGCGGCGAGCTCCGCGCGGAGGGAACCGCGTCGGTGGGCGACCTCACGCTGGCGTTCCCCGAGCTCCGGCAGTACACGGAGCTGCTCGTGAGCCGCGACGTCGGCATCCCGGTCGTGCTGGCCGCGGCTATCCTCGTCCTCGTGGGTCTCCTCCCCGCGCTCTTCGTCTCGCGGCGCAAGGTCTGGGTTCGCGCCGAGGCCGCCGCCGAGGGCTCGCTCGTGACCGTCGGCGGCTTCGCCTTGCAGCGGAAGGACGCGTTCCAGGAGGAGTTCGCGGCGATCGTCCGGTCGCTGCAGGCCTCCGGTCCGCCCGCTGTCGTGCCGCCCGAACGCGTGGCGACGCCGTGAACGACGCCGCCCGGCTGGCGAGCTCGACGTTCGACCTGACGATCTGGCTCTATCTCGGCGCGATGGTGCTGTCGTTCGCCTACCTGGCCGTGCGGCGCGAGGGGCTCCGGTCGGCCGCCCGCGTGGTGGCGGTGGCCGGCGCCGGCGCGAACCTGGTCTCGATCGTCGCCCGTGGCGTCGCTGCGGACCGCGTCCCGTGGGGGAACATGTTCGAGTACTCCACGGTCCTCGCGTTCCTCGTGGTGGCGGGGACGCTCGTCCTCGTCGAGGGCGTCGCGAAGGTCCGGACGCTCACCGGCTTCATGCTGATGTTCGCCGTGCTCACGCTGGCGGTGGCGGCGATGTTCTTCCCCGTCGAGCCCTCGCCGCTGCAGCCGGCGCTGAACTCGTACTGGATCAAGATCCACGTCGTGGCGGCGATCGTCGGGTCGTCGCTGTTCGCGATCGGCGGGATCGCGACGATCCTCTTCCTCGTCAAGGACCGATCGGAGCGACGCGCGATCACGGCGCTCCGCGAGCGCGCGCCCGCGCCGATCATGGGGGGAGCCGTGGACGTCGATGCCCCGCACGACCTGCTCCCGGACCCCGAGGATCCCGGCGTCGCGTCGTCGCCGCGCCGGGGGATCCTTCCCTCCGCCGCGACCCTCGATCGCGTCGCGTACCGCGTGATCGCCTTCGCCTTCCCGATCTGGACCTTCGCCGTGATCGCCGGGGCGATCTGGGCCCAGGAGGCCTGGGGCCGGTACTGGGGGTGGGATCCGAAGGAAACCTGGTCGTTCGTGACCTGGACGATCTTCGCGGGTTACCTCCACTCACGATCGACGGCCGGATGGAAGGGACGCAAGGCCGCGTGGATCGCGGTCGCCGGCTTCGTCTCGCTGTTGATCACCTATTACGTCGTGAACCTGTGGATCGTCGGACTGCACTCGTACGCGAACGGGTGACGCGACCGGGCGCTGCGAACCCCGGTGATACAGTGCCGACGGGGTCGCCCCCACCCTCCAGAGAGCTCCGGGAGACCGAAGGGATCGTGCGGAACAGGCTGCTCCGGGCAACGCTCGCAGCCGGCCTCCTGCTGTTGCTGGCCGCCTGTGCACCCGAAGCCACGCAGGACTCCCTCGACCCGAAGGGTCCGTACGCCGATTCGATCATGGACCTGTTCGTCCCGGTGTTCTGGGTAGCCGTCGGAGTCTTCGTCCTGGTGGAGGGCGCGATCGTCTGGATCGCGATCCGCTATCGCCATCGCAAGGGCCGCGAGCGCATGCCCGCCCAGATCCACGGGAACACGAGGCTGGAGATCGGGTGGACGATCGCGCCGGCGCTGATCCTCGCCGGCGTGATGGTGCCGACGATCGCCACGATCTGGGACCTCGCCCAGGGACCGCCGCCCAACGCGATCAACGTCACGGTTCGAGGCTTTCAGTGGTGGTGGGAGTTCGAATATCCGGATCTGCGTCGCAACTACGGCGAGCTCGAGGCGGTCCGGGTGCCGGACGTCCTCGTGATCCCCGAGGACCGGCCGGTCTACCTGTCCCTCGAGGCCGGTGGTGGCGGCATCACCGGCGACGAGGCCGCCGACTTCGACCACCAGGTGATCCACTCGTTCTGGATCCCGGAGCTGGCCGGCGCGCAGGACGTGGTGCCGGGACGGACGAACACGCTGATCCTGCAGGCGGACGAGCCCGGGACGTACGAGGGGCAGTGCAAGGAGTTCTGCGGTCTCCAGCACGGCCGGATGCTCGTCCGTGTCGTCGCGCTCTCGGCCGAGGACTGGGAGCGGTGGACGGTGAACCAGCGCCGGGAGGCCGTCGCAGCGGGCGGCGCCGCGGCGGAGGGGAGGGACCTCTTCCTCGGTGAGCTGTCCGGCGGTCGCGGTTCCTGCACGACCTGTCACGCCGTCGGCGGCACCGACGCCACGAGCGAGGCCGGTCCCGAGCTGACGCACTTCGCGGACCCGACCCACGAGTGCTTCGCCGGCTGCAACTGGGCCACGACGGATCGCGAGGCCCTGGAAGCCTGGCTCCGCAACCCACCCGGGCGGAAGCTCGGGTCGAAGATGCCCAACTATCAGCTGAACGAAGACGAGATCGACGCCCTCGTGGCGTACCTGATGAGCCTGAAGTGAGCGACCCATGGCGACCGTGACGACGACCGAACGACGGGGCGGGATCCTGCGGCGGCCCACGGCCACGACCGGCGTCTGGAGCTGGTTCACGACGGTCGACCACAAGAAGATCGGCATCCTCTACGGGGCGACCGCGCTGTTCTTCTTCGTCGTCGGCGGCCTCGAGGCGCTCCTGATCCGGACCCAGCTCTTCGCCCCCGACAACGAGCTCGTGAACGCCGAGGTCTACAACCAGATCTTCACGATGCACGGGATCACGATGATCTTCCTGTTCGTGATGCCGATGTCGGCGGCGTTCTTCAACTACTTCATCCCGCTCATGATCGGCGCGCGAGACGTCGCGTTCCCGCGACTGAACGCCTACAGCTACTGGGTGTTCCTCCTCGGTGGTCTCTTCCTCTATTCGAGCTTCCTCCTCGGCGGCGCGCCGAACGGTGGATGGTTCGGGTACGCGCCGAACTCGACGACGGACCCGAGCGTCGGGATGACCTTCTACGCCCTTGGCCTGATCATCACGGGCGTCGCCTCGACCGCCGGCGCCGTGAACCTGGCGGTGACCGTGATCAACATGCGCGCGCCGGGGATGTCGTTCTTCCGCACCCCGGTGTTCGTGTGGATGGGCCTGGTGGTGCAGCTGCTCCTAGTCTTCTCGCTCCCGATCATCACGATCGGGCTGTTCGAGCTGCTCTTCGACCGGCGGTTCGAGACGCACTTCTTCGACCCCGGCGCCGGCGGGGACCCGCTGTTGTGGCAGCACCTCTTCTGGCTTTTCGGCCACCCCGAGGTGTACGTGCTGATCCTCCCAGCCTTCGGGATCTTCTCCGAGGTCCTCCCGGTGTTCTCGCGCAAGCCGCTGTTCGGGTACCAGTTCGTGGTCTTCT
>DASQTT010000090.1:0-2084 GCA_035641735.1 Actinomycetota bacterium
CGAAAGCCATTTCGTGCGTTACGAGGATCATGGTCATGCCGTCACGGGCGAGTTGTTCCATCACCATCAGCACTTCCTCCGTCAATTCGGGGTCGAGCGCCGAAGTGACCTCGTCGAACAGCATGACCTTCGGCCGCATGGCAAGCGCCCGGGCGATCGCGACGCGTTGCTGCTGCCCCCCCGAGAGCTGCCCGGGATAGGCGCTGGCCTTGTGGCCCATCCCGACCCGCGCGAGCTGGTCCATGGCCCGGTCGTGGGCCTCGTCGTTCGGCAGATCCAGGACCTTCTCGAGGGCCAAGGTGACGTTGCGTAGGGTGGTCATGTGTGGGAACAGGTTGTAGGCCTGGAACACGATGCCGATGTGCGTCCGGACCTCGTTGAGATCTGCTCGGACGTCGGTGATGTCCCGGTCCTCGAAGAACACCCTGCCGGTCGTGGGGATCTCGAGCATGCTCACGCACCGCAGGAGCGTCGACTTGCCACCACCGGAGGGCCCGATGACCACGACGACGTCGCGCTGGCTCATCGTCACATCCACTCCCTTCAGGACGTGGAGGTTCCCGAACCACTTGTGGACGTCCTCGAGCCGAACCAGCGGCTCCCCTGCGCCTTGCGTCTGCGGACGAGCGGGCGGGGCCGGTCCCATCAAGCCCCGGCCCCGGCTATCCCGACCAGCCCGCTGCGGAGGCGCTTCTCGGCGGCGTTCACCAGCCGGATCAGCGGGAGCGTCACGATCAGGTAGGCGATCGCGGCCACGGTGAAGAAGGTGGCGTTGAACGTGGCCGACTGACCCTCGCGAGCGGTCGTGAAGATGTCGTACTCGACCGCTGTCAGCCCGAGGACCACCACCAGCGCCGTGTCCTTGATCAGGATCACGAACTCGTTCATCAGCGGCGGGATCACGCGACGGACCGCCTGCGGGACGATCGCGTACCGCATCGCCTGGAAGTAGCTCATGCCGAGCGAGCGGGCGGCCTCGATCTGCCCGCGCTCGATCGACTGGATCCCCGCGCGGAACACCTCGGCAGCGTACGCGCCGGTATTGAGCGCGAACACGATGATGGCTACCACGAACGCCGACAGACGGATGCCGAACCCGAAGAGCAACAGGAAGTACCCGGTGACCAGCTGCCAGATCAGCGGCGTCCCACGGAAGAAGTTGATGTAGGTCCGTGCCGGGGCCCGGACAGCCCGCCGCTGGGAGAGCACGAGGATCCCGAGGACGAGGCCGATCACGATGCCGCCCATCTCGCCGGCGAACGCGAGGATCAAGGTGTTCCGTGCGCCCCGGACGAACGCGCCTCCGTATCCCTGGAGATCCGCGAAGTTGAGGAAGTGTTTCGCGAACAGCCCGGGGGTCGCCGACCGAAACCAGAGGATGGCGACCGCCAGGAGCACGGCCTGCGCCCCGAGCACGGCTCCGGTGATCGCCTGATCGCGCCGACGCTTGCTGTCCATCCTGCGGTAGGTCGAGGCCCCGAGCACCAGAGCGAGAACCCCGACGCCCATCCCCAGGTAGAGCGATCCCGTGGTGAGAGGGTCCTCGAGCGCCTCGACGATGTTGCAGACACCGATCGCGCCGTTGTCCTCGGGCGAGATCTGCTCGTCGAGGCAGTTCTGCGTCAAGACCCGGTCCGAGAGCGCGTAGTTCACCTGCGAGACGACCAGGCCGAGCGCGATCACCACGAGGGAGGCGATGCCGAGCGCGGAGATCGCGGCCGGCAGGGGGGCCGTGGGACCTCGGACGTCGGGAGCGACCTCGGGCTCGATCGAAGGGGCTTCCCGTACGACCATGCGTCACCTCCTGATGCAAGGGCCCGCGCGGGAACGCGCGGGCCCTTGGCGATCGAACGGTTCGTCAGGAACTCGGTGCGAACTCCGGCGGTAGAGAGTCGGGCGAGAAGTACTTCCCATAGATCGTGGCGTAGGTCCCGTCAGCGACCATCTGCGCGAAGACCGTATTCACCGCCTCTCGGAGATCAGGGTTCGACGGGGAGAAGGCGAGCCCGTAATGCTCGTTCGTATCGATCTGCTGGACGACCTCGAGGGCCGGTAGATCCTTGATGATCTCGAGCGATGCTGTT
>DASQTT010000091.1:0-5551 GCA_035641735.1 Actinomycetota bacterium
GAGGGGGAAGGCGCCGACCTCGGCCGCTCGGCGTTCCCACTCGACCCTGGGGAAGCAGTACAGGCACCGGTCCTGTCCCACGGTGAGCCACAGGCCTTGATCGAAGGCCTCCCGGAACCTCGCGGGCAACGACACCCTGCCTTTGGGGTCGAGCGAGTAGCTGTGCGTGCCGAGGAGCTCGGCCACGCTTCCTCCCCTCTCCTCCACTGCGCCCCACGTTTATGCCACTAACCCTCCACTACGTCAACATCGGAACGCGTGGAAGATCGGCCGGAGCGGGTGGGATCGAGGGGTGCCTTCGATCAGGAGGCCAGGAAGAGCTCCCACCCCGGCTCGATCCGGCCGAGGGTGAGATGGAAGCCGTCGCGCGGCGCGTACGGCTGGCGCAGGAGCCTGAAACCCGCCTCCTGCGGGGTGCGGTCCTCCTTACAGGCGTTGCAACGGCGGCACGAGGCCACGACGTTCTCCCACTCGTGCAACCCGCCCTTGGAACGCGGGATCACGTGGTCGAGGTTCTCCGCCGGGCCGCCGCAGTACTGGCATACGCCGAGGTCCCGCGCGAACACGGCCCGGCGGGTGAGGGGCGCGTGAGGGCGATACGGCACGTTCACGTAGCGCCGCAGCCGCACGACGGACGGCGCCTCCAGGACGAGCCGCTCGGAATGGAACACCATCCCGTTCGAAAGGACGACGTCGGCCTTCTCCTTGAGCACCATGACGACGGCCCGCCTGGCGGCGACCACGGCGAGCGGCGTCTCGGAGGCGTTGAGCACGAGCGCGCGACCCATCCGCGCAGTGTAACGACAACCAAGCAGCCGGGTGGTTACGAGATGTCGGAATCACAAGGGTGTAATCTCCGCCCGGGGCGGTGGGCCGGCCCGCGCGCGATGCCCGAACCGTTGCGAACAGGGGCCGCGCGGGGCGTCCGCTCGCGGGTCGGCTCGCTACCCCCCCGATCGACGCTGAGTTGTCGGGAACTTGCCGTCGCCGCCGCGCCGTCATGACCCTCGGCGCAACCCGTCACGAGGCCCGGACGTAAGATGGTGCACTTGTCCAGGCTCGAACGAGGGGACTTCCGACGCGATGGAGGTACGAGAGCGGCTCCCGGATCCGCAGGCGTTCGCGGCCAGGTTCCGCCAGATCGAGGAGAACGTCGAGCGGGTCGTCCGCGGCAAGCACCGTGAGATCCGCCTCGCCCTCGTCGGCCTGATCGCCGAGGGGCATCTGCTGATCGAAGACGTCCCCGGCGTCGGCAAGACGATGCTCGCCAAGTCGATCGCCCGCTCGATCGACTGCTCGTTCCGGCGGATCCAGTTCACGCCCGACCTCCTGCCGACCGACGTCACCGGCGTCAACGTCTTCAGCCAGGAGACCGGCGACTTCGAGTTCCGGCCCGGCGCGATCTTCGCCAACATCGTGTTGGGCGACGAGATCAACCGAGCCTCGCCGAAGACCCAGTCGGCGCTCCTCGAGTGCATGGAGGAGCGGCAGGTGACGGTGGACACCGAGACCCACCCGCTGGGGACGCCGTTCATCGTCATCGCCACCCAGAACCCGATCGAGCACGAGGGGACCTACCCGCTGCCCGAGGCGCAGCTCGACCGGTTCATGCTGCGGCTGGCGATCGGCTACCCGCCGCCGGACGTCGAGGCCGAGATCCTCGCCAGCCACGGAGCGGGAGCGCCGCTCGACGACATCGGCCCGGTGACCGACGCGGCCGGCGTCCGAGACATGATCGAGGAGGCGCAGCGGGTGCACGTCGCGCCGGCGATCCGGCGCTACGTGGTGGATCTGGCCGAGGCCACCCGGCGCCACTCCGACGTCTACCTGGGAGCGAGCCCGCGCGCGTCGATCATGCTGCTCCGTGCGGCCCGCGCGCTCGCGGCGGCGGAGGAACGCGACTACGTGATCCCCGACGACGTGAAGATCCTGGCGCCTTCGGGCCTGTCCCACCGCATCATCGTCACGGCCGACGCCGTGATGAGCGGCCGGTCGTCCGAGGTCCTCGTTCGTGAGATCGTCGACGAGGTGGCCGTGCCGGTGTCGGAGAACCCCTGATGCTGGCCGGTCGCGGGGCGGCCGTGCTCGCGACCGGCATCGCGATGTGGATCGTCGCTCGCCTCCTCGGATCGCCCGGCCTCGAGGTCGTGGGGATCGGGATCGCGCTCCTGCCGTTCCTGGCCGCCTACGCCGCCCGGCGTGGCACGAAGCGCCTGTCCGTTCGCCGCCGGCTCTCCGACGTGCGGGTCTCGCCCGGCACCCGGGTCGGCGTCACGGTGGACGTCGAGAATCGGTCTCCCCTCGGCACGTCCTTCCTCCTGATCGAGGACCGACTCCCCACCCCGCTCGGCAGGGCCGCCCGTCTCGTACTGAGCGGCGTCGCACCCGACCGGACTGAGGGACTGACGTACACCCTCGTGCCGCAGGCTCGCGGACGCTACCTGCTCGGGCCACTCGTCGTGAACGCGTCCGACCCGTTCGCCCTCACCCGGACGCGTCTCCAGTTCGACGAACGGGACGAGCTGCTCGTGACGCCCGAGATCGAGGACCTCGGCGCGGCGCCCGACCCCGCTTCCGGCCCGACGTTCGGCGCCTCCCGCGCGCGCCAGCTCTTCCGGACCGGCGAGGAGTACTACACGATGCGTCCGTACCAGGAGGGCGACGACCTGCGAAGGATCCACTGGCCGTCCGTCGCGCGGACGGGCGACCTGATGATCCGTCAGGACGAGTCGACGCGCCGGGCGAGCGGCCTCGTCTTCTTCGACACGCGGGTCGCCGCCCTCGGCCGGTCCCACTCGCCACCGTTCGAACGAGCCGTCTCCGTGGCGGCGTCGGTCGGCATCCTGCTCGCGCGTCGCGGCTTCGTCCTTCGCCTCGGAACGACGGAGCTGCCGGCCGCGGCGCTCTCGGAGGATCGCTTCCTCGACGCCCTCACCGGGATCTCCCACACCGAGGTGAGGTCCATCGGTCCGGCGCTGGCGCACCTGCGGGCGGGGTCGTCTCCGGAGACCTCGCTGGTGTTCGTCTCGGCACCCCCGCTCCCCGGCGAGCTCGCCGCCCTGATCCGCGCGGGCGCCGGCTT
This sequence comes from Actinomycetota bacterium, assembly GCA_035641735.1. Taxonomy (GTDB): domain Bacteria; phylum Actinomycetota; class UBA4738; order UBA4738; family HRBIN12; genus JAJNBA01. The sequence goes on from DASQTT010000091.1 coordinate 3,083, forward strand.
CGGACAGAAGCTCGCCGTCTTGATCCACTCGAACGACCCGCTCCGGCTCCCGCCGGACCGGCAGGCCCAGCTCGAGGGCCGGGCGACGCAGGCGCGCCTGTCCCTGACGAGGTCGGGTTGGGACGTGATCGTCCTCAGCCCGTCGATGCGATTGCAGGAGCGATGGCACACCCCGACGGAACGTCCTCTCGCGCGCACCGTCTGATCGGGCTGGGCGCCAGCCTGCTGCTGGCGACCGCCACGGCCCTCGCCTTCGGGCGTGTGTTCGTCGGCGCCGGCGCCGGGCTCAAGCTGATCGCGGTGGCGATCGCGTCGGCAGGTCTCGCCGTCCTGTTCGAGCGGCGCGGCCTGCTGCTCGCGACGCTCGCGAGCGCCGCGGGTGTCGCGATCGCGGTCGGCCTCACCGTCTTTCCCGATACCACCTGGTACGGGATCCCCACCGACGACACGCTGCGTGCCGCCCTCGACGCGGCCGGCGCCGTCGGTCAGCAGGCGCGCATCCAGGTCGCTCCCGCCAGGCCGATCGCGCCGCTGATGCTCGCGGCCGTCGTGTCCCTGTGGGCGGCCATCTTCTCCGCGCACGCGCTGGCCTTCCGCGCCGGGAGCCCGCTGCTGGGCCTCGTGCCGCCGGTGGCGTTGGTCGCCTTCGCCGACACGGTGCTCGAGCAGTTCGTGAAACCGCTCTATGGATGGGTGTTCCTCCTCGCCGCGATCGCGGTCGTCTTCGCCGACGGATTGGCGCGCGTGCAGGGATGGGGCGCGGTCTGGTCGTCGTCGAGACAGGGGGTCGCCGCCACCGCGGGACGAGGCGCCCGGCGGCTGGGCGGCACCGTCCTCGCCGCGGCGCTGATCGCCCCGATCCTCGTTCCCGGGTTCGGATCGCGCGCCTTGATCGACTTCGGTTCCGTGAGCGAGGAGCAGGTCACGATCGACCCGATCGTGGCGGTCACCAACCGACTCCAACAACGCAACCCGGTGACGTTCCTCGAGTACACGAGCCCCCGACCGACGTACCTCCGCCTGATCGCCCTGCCGAACTTCGACGGGGAGCGGTGGGCACCCGATCCTCCGGAGCGGATCGGCGCGCCGGTCGGCCCCGACGGGATCGTGCAGAGCGAGAGCCCGTTGCGCGGCGAGGTCCAGTCCGTCGAGGTCGACGTCCTCACCGACCTCGGGATGCCGTGGGTGCCGACGGCGTACCCGGTGCGCAGCATCCAGGCGACCGGATCGTCGGTCACCTACGACGCCGTGACCGGCACGACGTTCGCCGATCCTCCGCTTCGGGAGGGCGACGCCTACACGCTCAGCGCGACGTTCGATACCCCGACGGCGGACGATCTGCGCAACGTGCTGGACGCGCCCGGGTTCGGGGAGCCGTCGCAGCTCGATGGCGACCCCTACCTGGCGCTCCCGCCCGGTCTGCCGAGCCGGATCGGCGAGCTGGCCCGGGATTGGACCGAAGGCGAGACGACCGTCTTCGACCGGGCGATGGCGATCCAGGAGCGCCTGCGGGAGTTCGACTACGACCCCGAGACGAAGATCGGCGGCGGCACGGAGGCGATCGTCACGTTCCTCGATCAGACGCGGGCGGGATTCTGCCAGCAGTTCGCGGCCGCGATGGGCGTGATGCTCCGAACGCTCCACATCCCGACCCGTCTCGTCGTGGGTTTCGCGACCGGCGGCCGACCCGAAGGGGGCCGGTACCGCGTTAGTTCGGATACCGCGCACGTGTGGGTCGAGGTGAACTTCAGCGGGTACGGCTGGATGCCGTTCGAGCCCACGCCGACCCGCGAGAACCCCGCCGTCGACGCCTATGCCGCCGTACCGGAGGCATGCACCCGTCCGGGATGTGGTGGTGGAGGCGGCGGGCAGCCCCAGGCCGCCGACGAAGTCGAACCGTGGGAGCGGCAGCAGGGGCTCACCGATCCCCGGCCGGCACTGGTCGGACCACGTGGGGGAGGCAAGGAGGGAGGCGCCGGCTCGCTCGGATCCCTGCGCGAGCCCGAGGGCATCTCGGCCCGGATCGCGTTGTTGATCGCGGCCGTCGTGGCCGGTCTGGGTTTCCTCCTGACTCCCGTCGTCCGAGGCGTCCGGCGTCGGATCGCACACCGCCGGGCGGGCGCCGAGCCGCGGCGATCGATCCTCGTCACCTACGAGCAGTTCACGGAGCGGGCGTCCGGGATGGGACTTCCGCGCACCCGCGGCGAGACGTTCGACGAGTACCGCCGGAAGGTCCTCGAGACCGGTTACCTCAACGACGGCCAGCTCGACCGCTTGACGTCGATCGCCACGGCGGCCGCGTACTCGCCCCGCGAACCCGACGGGGACGACGTTCGATCCGCGAACGAAGCCTCCGACACGGCGCTCACGGAGATCCGGCGTGCGGTCGGCCGCGGCCGGTGGCTCGTGGGCCTGTACCGGCGCTCGTAGTCAGTTCGTGGCCGACCGGGCACCCGCGGTCTGCGCGGC
>DASQTT010000092.1:0-4038 GCA_035641735.1 Actinomycetota bacterium
CGAGCTGACCACGGTCCACACACCCGGGCACACGTCGGATCACGCCGCGTTCTTCGAGCCGGTCAGCGGCTCGCTCTTCACCGGCGACGCGGTGGTGGGACGTGGCACCAGCTTCATCGACCCCCCGGACGGCGACCTCATCCGGTACCTGCGCTCGTTGGATCGGATGCTGGAGCTCGAGCCGCGCACGATCTACCCGGGCCACGGCCCGGTGGTCCTCCGTGCGCGGGAGAAGCTGCGGGAGTACCGGGACCACCGACGCGAGCGGGAGGACCAGCTCGTGGACGCGCTCGCCGAGGGACCCCGCACGATCCCTCAGCTCGTCGGATCGATCTACGCCGGCTATCCCGACGACGTCCGGCCGCTGGCCGCCCGCTCCGTCCTCGCACACCTCCTGAAGCTCGAGCACGAAGGCAGGGCCGAGCGTGCGGCCAGGAACGAGGAGGGGCCGTGGACCGCGTCGACGCCGAGTGCCTGTGAGCGATGCGGGCGTCGCGTCACGGGACGAGCGCGCTACTGCACCTCGTGCTCGCTCGCGATCCTCCAGGGCGAGGAGTGATCGGACCGCCGATGCTCGGCGTCGAGCGCGAAGTTGCGCGGGACGACGACGTAGGTACCTCGGGTCGCACGGACGCGCCCGAGACGCGCCAGCTCGGCGAGCGCTCGGTTCACGCTCTCGCGGGTCGATCCGGCGAGATCGGCCAGGTCGTCCTGTGTGAGCGCGAGCGAGATGCCGCGTCCGCCCGCAACCGGCCGGCCGAAGCGCTCGGCGAGGTCGTCCAGCCGCCCGGCGACTCGTTCCGTGACGCGGTCCCACGCGAGGCAACAGGCGAGCGCCGAGCTGCGATGCGCACGCCGGGCGAGGCCGTCGCGGACCTCGGCCGGCCCGGCAAGCCCGAGCCACGTCTGGACCATCGGGCGGACGGAAGCCTCGGCGACCCAGCCCGCCGGCCCCCCGACGAGGTCCCCGGCGCCCAAGACATCCAGGGCCAGCCTCCGGCCGTCCGGATCCACCACGTGCATCAGCAGCCGTCCCGAGCGAACCACCCAGGCACCCGGATACGGCTCGCCTTGCCGGACGAGGTCGCGGCCAGGACGGACTTCGAACGCGAGGGGGAGTGGCTGATCGGCAGCTCTCACCGGCACCACCCCTTGGAGGCGGCACCTTAGCCCGCGCGGCCGACACGACATCGGGGACACCGCTAGGCTTTGCGCTCTCGGACGAGGAGGAGCGGCGGTGCCGAACCGGAAGCTCGAGGCCGTGATCGCCACGGTCCCCGTGTTCGCCTCCCTGTCGAAGCGCGATCTGAAGAAGATCTCCGGCCTCACGTCGACGGTTCGCTACCACGAGGGCGCCACCGTGATCAGGGAAGGCGACCCGGGCGACGCCTTCTACGTGACGGTCGAGGGCCGTGCCAAGGTGGTGGCCGACGGCAAGACGATCCATCGGCTGATCCCAGGCGACCACTTCGGGGAGATCTCGCTGCTCGACGGCGGGGCGCGCTCGGCTTCCGTGGTGACCGAGACCCCCGTGACGCTCCTCCGGCTACCCAGAGCGTCCTTCCTGAAGCTCGTGAAGAGCGATCCCGACCTGACGCGGGCCCTCCTCGCCTCGCTTGCCCGGATGGTCCGGCGGGTCGACCGTTCGCTCGGGAGGTGAGCGGACTGCGGGTCGAGTTCCATCCGCGGCCGGAGCCCGCCGAGCCCGCGCCGGCGCCCGAACCGGGATCGAAGCCGCCTCCACCACCACCGCCCGTGCCCGCCGTGGCCGTCGTGACCTGGGGGGAAGGACGGGTGACGGCCGAATCGGACGATCCGGACATCGCCGCCCGACTCCGCCGAGCATTCCGGGCTACCCCGGTCGTCGTCGACGATCCGGTCCGCCGTTACCCGGGAACACGCGGCGCGTCGATCCTCCAACCCGGCGGCCTGGAGTGGTTCCGCGCGGTCGCGCTCGTCAGGGCACCGGCCGAGACGGGGCTGATCCCGCGGTTCGTTCCGAACCCGAGCGCCGGGGGCTACGACCCGGCGGCGAACTACCGTCCATTCGCCGAGCAGGTCGAACGCTTGGACGCTCGCCGCTCCTGATCTCAGGCGTCCTGCGCGACCCGCGCCTTCCCCGGTTCACAGAAGGACAGGAAGTCGCAGTGGTGGCACCACGGTCCGGGCGTGGGGTCGAACTCGCCGGTGCCGATCGCGCGCAGGGAAGCGCCGACGCGAGCGCGGACCTCGTCGGGATCGCCCATGCGATGGGACACCTCCTGACCGGCGCCGAGGTACAGATAGGTCAACGTCAGGTCCGCGGGCCGCTTCCGCCACACCTCGACACAGGCGAGCCCGTACAGCTCGAGCTGGAGCCCGGCGAGGGGATCGTCGGCGGCGGGCGGCCGGCCGGTCTTCCAGTCCACGACCTCCCACGGGCCGTCGAGATCGTTTCCGAAGACCGCGTCGATCCGGCCGGCGACCGCGAACCCTTCCATCCTCAGGATGAACGCGCGCTCGGCGAACAGCGGGACCCGCTCGGCGAAGCGGCTGCCGAGGAAGGCCTGCCGGAGCCGCTCGATCCTGCCCGGCTCTCCCGCGAGCTCCTCCGAGGTCAGGTCCGGTGCGTCGTCGAGCTCGAGGAGCTGCCCCTGACCGGACGAGCGGCGCTCGATCCACCGATGGACCTCGGTACCGATCCGCGCGCTGGGACCGGAGAACCGCGGGAGCGGCCGCACGTAGCTCCAGTAGAAGCGCTTCGGGCAGCGCGAGTAGTCGATCACGCCTCCCACCGACACCGCGGCGGCCGCGGCCGCGGCGGCGCCGATCCCTTCGAGGGCTTCGCGTTCACGCAGGTGGCGCGCGAGGCCGCGGCGTTCGGCCGACACCTGCTTCAGGCGATCCACCTCACCCGCGTCCAACACCTCCAAGAGCGAGCCCTGCACCCCCCCCTCGTCGAAAGCGGCGACCGCGGCCTGCCGCCACCCCGCGGGGAAAACATCGCCCTCGGTCTCGGGGAGCGCCGGTCCGGGCCAGTCCCGCACGAGGCGTTCCCGGTATCCGAGGATCGGGTTGTGCTCCTCGTCGATGTCGATCCCGGGATCCCACGAGGCGTGCTTCGTCTCCATGATCCAGTCCTTCAGCTCCCGGAGGAACGGACCGGCCTCCTTCGCCCGGAGGTTCTCGCCGTACCAATGGGCGCCCGTCACGTAGAGCGTCCTTCGAGCCCGCGTCATCGCGACGTACGCGGTCCGGCGCTCCTCGTATTCCTCCTGCTTCTGGAGGTCCTTCTTGAAGGCCGAGAGGTTCCCGTCGTACCTGGGGAGGTAGGAAGCGTCACCCCGAAGCTCGAAGTCCATCGACTTGCCGCGTTCGGCGGGGTTGTGCTGGATCGTCGTGTTCGGCAGGAGACCTTTCGCGAGGCCGGGGACGAACACGTGGTCGAACTCGAGGCCCTTGGCCACGTGGATCGTCATCACCTTGACCGAGTCCTCCTCCGAAGGCTGGACCGGTGACCATTCCTGCTTGTCGAGGTTCTCCACGGCATCGACGTACTCGAGGAAGGCTCGGAGCGTCAGCTCGCCGTGGACCGGCGCGAATCCGTGGACCTCGTCGAGGAAGGCAGCGAGGTTGCGTCGGGCAGAGGCGGCGGTGCCCGTGTCCAGGTGCGCGTCCAGCTCCGTGAGGATCCCGGTGCGCCGGATGATCTCGCCGAGGAACTCCCCGACCGGCCGGCGCGCCTCGACGCGGAGGGCGGACAGCTCGTCGCGGAACTCCTCCAGCCGCTCGCGGCCCTCGGTGGACAGGCCTTCGATCTCGTCGAGATGCTCGAGCGCCTCCGCGAAGAGGAACGGATCGTCCTCGTTCCCGTGCTCCTCGCGGAGCGCGAGGTTCTTGGTCTTCGCGAGCGAGGCGACCCGCGCGAGATCCTTGAAGCCGACCCGATAGCGAGGACCGAGCAGGATCCGGCCGAGCGCCACGCTGGCGAGGGGATCGAGGGTTGCCCGCGCGTAGGCGAGCACCTCCACGACCTCGGGCATCTTGAGCAACCCCGCG